>WTJX01000137.1 GCA_011524675.1 Cytophagales bacterium | reverse complement strand
ACACTAGAGTTAACTATTAATACAATTTATTTTTTTGTATCATGCGCTACGATCACAAAAAGGTAATTCGCTAAAGAATTCCGATAGAAATAATATTTTTAAAGAAACATAATGGATAAAAAAAGAGACGTTTATGAACGAATAAAAAACTCAACCACCTTTGCTGATGCTGAGTTATTTATAAAGATCATCAAGTACCTCATAGATGCGGATGAAAAAGGACATAAACCTAGCTCTGCCGAAATAGCTTATGACATATTGGGAAATGACACCAACCAATACAAGGATCAGGTTTCTTTCATGAGGGTTCAAATTTATCACCTCAGAAAAAAGCTGGCAATCTATTATTTAAAAGAAGGAAAAACAGATCCGTATCATTTAAGCATTTCAAAGGGTAGCTATCAGCTTACATTTAAAGAAGTAAAAACTACTACAGAAAAAAAAGTTGAGAAAACTAATAACACATTAATAAAAATTTTATCTACGATCATACTAGTATTGATCGTTTTGTTATTACTACCGTTTATCACTCCAACAAGCAGTAAAACGCCCCTTTCTTCTCTCATAGTAGATATGACAAAACATGAGCAACCTTTGGCGATTGTTGTTGGAAACAGAGACTTCTATAAAGAGTTTGACCCTTTGTTAGATAGAAATAGATTTATCTGGGATACTGACAATCGTTTACCACACAACAAAGATCTTATGAGCAGGATCATCAGAAGGTATCCCAACAAACAGATACGAACATTTACTGGTAGCGATAAAATGACCCATATCGAAGTTGCTCATATGATGCTTGCCAATAAGATAAGTAAAGAACTGACCAAAATAAATAAAGACTCAGAAATAAAACTTTCTTCCCACATCAAAGAAGTGAAACAAAATATGCTCTTCATAAGCAAGATGGGAGATGGGGACATGTATCTCCTCAAAGAATATTTTAAAAGTAACCGTTTTATATTCAATGATTCTAAAGACACGAACATCTTGGGCATCAAACTAAATCATTTTAGAAAAAATGATTCTAGCTATGTTCATATAAATCCCAAAGGAGGAAAAAAACATTATTTCATTCTTAAAAAGACAAAATTGTACAATGGCAATGTAATATTTTACTTGATTAGTAATCAACATTTTGTAAGAGACTATGTATATACAAAGCTATTTGACCCTTCTTTTACTGAGGAAGTTCTAGAAGCTATAGGCAAGGATGAGTCAGACTCTTTTGAAGTTTTATTAGAAATGAACATGAATGAAAAAACTCACCGTTTGCTCTATGCTTCTGCCGATGACTAAAAGAAGGATTTGCAGAACTAAGGCTTTATGCTTAGTCAAGGCTTTCAACATTTTAAAACCGCAGTTTAATGATTGTGAATGAGGATTTTATTTTTTTTATAACGCTGAATAAGTGCAAAAGATGGTTTTGAAAGGCTTTCTAAAAACACATATCCATTCAGTAAAGTATGTGTTGTGTTTTAGCTTTTCTTGATTTTTCGCTAAATACTTTTTGTAGCTAAAACTTTTAGCGGTCAGCACTTTTTTTATTCCATTAAACGGCTTGATGACATTCCACGAAAGTGGAAGCATAATCATAATACTATATAGGGCTTTGCAAACTTATAAGACCTAATAGGATTCACACTGGGAGAAAACCATTAAATATTCTAACTAATTCTACTTTACGAAGTTAGGGCGTTCCCTTCGGGCGGGCTATCCGCTGTATCTTTTTTCAGCTTTTATGAGCTGAAAAAAGGATGCCGCTTCTATCCCTAACGCATAAAAAAACGACCATTAATTTCAACTTCGTAAAGTAAGTAGGCAGACAAAAATAATTGTGTTTTAAAAAATGAGTGGTTTTAGTTCAGATCAAGGCAGAAAGCAAAGCTTTATCACAAAAAAAGGCTTTAAGTATATACTCAAAGCCTTTTTTTATTTTGTATGGTATAGAAAAAACTATCTCTTTTCCATTGGAACAAAGCTTCTCAATGTCTCTCCAGTATAGATTTGTCTTGGTCTTCCGATAGGCTCACCATTAGCTCTCATCTCTTTCCATTGTGCTATCCATCCTGGTAGTCTTCCTAGCGCAAACATTACTGTAAACAAGTCTGTTTTCAACCCTAATGCTCTATAGATAATACCAGAGTAGAAATCTACGTTTGGATATAAGTTTCTGTCTTGGAAGTAGCTATCTTTCAATGCTTCTTCTTCTAATCCTTTAGCGATCTCTAGTACTGGATCATTTACTCCTAGTTTTTCTAGTACATTATCGCAAGCTACTTTGATGATTTTAGCTCTTGGGTCAAAGTTTTTATATACTCTGTGTCCAAATCCCATAAGACGGAATGGATCGCTTTTGTCTTTGGCTTTTGCCAAATATTTCTTAGTGTCTCCACCATCTTCTTTGATCGCTTCCAACATTTCTATTACAGCTTGATTTGCACCACCGTGAAGAGGTCCCCACAACGCACTGATACCTGCCGATACAGAAGAATATAAACTAGCATGAGACGAACCTACTACTCTTACAGTAGAAGTAGAACAGTTTTGCTCATGGTCTGCGTGAAGAATCAATAGTTTGTTTAATGCATCTGCAACAACTGGATCAACATTATAGTCTTTGTTTGGGTGACCAAACATCATCTGCAAGAAGTTTTCGCAATAACCATTATCAGAAGGATAGATATATGGCTTACCTTTGGAGTTACGATAAGACCATGCCGCTATAGTAGGTAGCTTACCCATAAGTCTGTAAATCATTTTGTCTGTTTCCTCTGGGTTGAGGTTAGGGTCTAGTGATTCTGGATAAAACGCAGTAAGAGATGTAACGATAGAAGCCAAAGTACCCATAGGGTGTGCAGTAGAAGGAAAACCGTTTAGGATTTCTTTGATTTCTTCGTGTAGGTTGTTGTGCTTGTTGATCTTAAATTCAAAATGATCAAGCTCTGATTTCTTAGGTAACTCTCCATTGATGAGTAAGTAAGCTACTTCTAAGAAAGAAGCATTTTCTGCTAACTCCTCTATAGAATAACCTCTGTAACGCAAAATCCCTTTTTCACCGTCCAAAAAAGTGATGGCACTAGTGGTTGAGCCTGTATTTTTGAAGCCTGGGTCAATAGTTACAACGCCAGAAGCACCTCTTAGTTTAGAAATATTTACTGCTTTCTCTCCTTCTGAGCCTTCTATTACGGGTAATTCGTACTTCTTCCCGTCAATGATGAGTTCTGCTGTTTCAGACATGTTATGGTATTTATTTATTGGTTTATATACTATTTCAATGATCGGAGAAACCCTAAACTTCTCCACTCCAAAGCTTTTGTATTCCTACTTATCAGTAAAAAGAACTTTGGCGATCTTAATTATAACCAAATAGACTACTATTAAGATCAAATACTTTCACAAATTATACTAACTATACCCTAACTGTACAATACTAGGTATAATTACTTAATTTCATCAAAGATATATCACAAAATGTTCTAATGGAAATATTGAGTGAAATGTTTGCATATTAGTTTCCTTATTGTTTTAAAAACGATATAAAACTTTGTATAATTGTCTTATCAATACCTATTCTTACAGAAAAACAACCCCAATAACATGACTGAAAAAGATGACGTAGTAGCAGCTAGTTTTGGCAAAAGGCTAGGAGCATTTATCATAGACTCTATACTACTTTCTATCCCTAACATTATCATTGTCAACCTCACTATAGGTGAGCAGCTCAACGTCATTCAAGAAAAAATGATGAAAGATATTTTAAATGGTGTTCAGGCTGACATGGCTTACATCATGAATTTGTATGATCCCATACTACCTCAATATAATATCATCTTGCTCGTCAGCTTTATCATAAATGCTATGTATTATATGCTCATGGAAGCATCTAGTAAACAAGCGACCGTTGGAAAAACAGCTATGAAAATTAAAGTGGTAGATAGCAGAGGCAATAAGCTAAGTTATGGCAGAGCCTTAGGAAGGTACTTTGCTAGGATAATTACACAGTTTACTCTTTTGATAGGTTATTTCATGATGCTTTTCAATAAGAAAAGCCAAACTTTACACGATATGATTGCTAGCTGCTTGGTGATAGAAGAGCGTTAACAGATAGGTAGTAGATAAAAAACTAGTATAGATAAAATCTAACTGCCCTGCTTTTTACGAAAGACGGCATTGGGTACAAAGTACGAAGTACAAAGAATACTTTCTTTCTAAACTGTCTAAACTCTTAGAATTAGGCACAGAAAGCATTTAGTAAAAAAAGGAAAGTCAAAAACAGAACAACTTATGGAAAATCAAATTTTAGATAACTTAAAAGAACATAGACCAATAGAAAGAGTAGGCTTTGGCACTAGGCTGGGAGCATTAGTTTTAGACACATTATTCACACTAATCATTGGAGCTATTTTAGGCATATTCATAGGAGATCATCTCTCATTTTTAGTCCCTAACCAAGATGAATTATATAGTAAAGTAGAGGGATTAGGTGTATTGTATCAAAACATAATAGACTATACAATAAAAATTGGGGCTGGCAATGCTTTGTTTGGCTATATCAATGTACTTATCGAAATGACTACTGGTTCGTCTATTGGTAAAAAAATATTAGGCATTCAGATTGGAAATATAGACGGCACAAGAACTGATATTGGTCATTATTTAGGTAGAACCATTTTAAAAAATTTTCAATTAGTATTTGCTATCCCCAATTTAATTTTAATGATTGGCTTTTTAGATGTAATGACTTATATGGCAAGTATCATATTTTTTATTGGATGCTTTTTTGTTTTGGGAGAAGCTAGACAAAGCTTTCACGATATGCTAAGTAAAACAGCTATTTTTAGAAAAAAAGACCTAAACTAAATTTAAAGAAGACTTTACGTAACAAAAGATCTTGCAAAGCCTTCGATAAACATTGGGTAATGTAGTTTTAGTTTAAGTCTTTTTTAAAGAAGGCTTTCCAAAACCATCTTTTGCTCTTATTTCAAGCTATACAGAGTTTCTTCTATCGTAGGGTATTCAAAACGAAAACCTTCTTTCAAAAGCCTAGTAGGCACTACTCTCCTGCTTTTTAGTATCAGCTCTGTTTCTGTTTGAATGAGCCATGCTCCTATCTTTAATGCAAAGGTGGGCAATGCCAATCCAAAAGGAATGCGGTATAGCTTTCTTAGCTTTTTCATAAAGCTTATATTCTGCACGGGTGTAGGTGCTGCGGCATTATAAACGCCTGCTGTATCTTTATGTTGTATCACAAAGTCAATGATTCTTGCTAAGTCTTTTTCATGCAACCATGATACATATTGCATTCCACTCCCCTGCTTTCCTCCAAGTCCTTTTTTCACTAATTGTTTCAAAGGAGCTAAAGCGCCTCCTTTTTTGCCAAATACGATGGCTATTCTAAGGGCTACTTTTCTAATTTTGGGGTGTTGTTCTTGAAAAAAACTTTGTTCCCACTTTTTACATACATCTACAGAAAAGCCCGTGCCCAACTCTCCTGTTTGCTCATCCATGGCTCTATCTGTCGCATGGCGATAAATAGTTGCCGATGCTGCATTGATCCATAAGGCTGGCGGATGCTTGAGTTGCTTACATGCCTTTTGTAATATATGCGTAGCATTAATTCTTGTGTCGTATATCTTCTGTTTATTCTCAGGAGTATAGCGACAATCTACAGACTTGCCATTGAGATTTATCAATACGGATGCCTTTTCTAAGGCAGTTGTCCAAGAGCCTAAATTTTCGGCATCCCATTTCACATACTGAATGTTTGCTGTGTCAAGGTGATGTGTACGCGACAGTATAATGATCTTATAGCCTTGCTCGACGAAATATGTGCTAAGGCTTTTTCCTAGAAAGCCTGTACCACCAGCAATAACCATTGTTTTCATGTGTTTAAAATGTGTTCAAGTGTTCTTGTATTCAAGTGTTCAAGTCTATAACTATCTGATATTCATATAGTTATTTCATGTGTTTTCTAATCATAATCTTGTGAGCTAAACCTCTTTAATCCTTGATCTTTAATCTTTTAACCTGCTCGTTTCATGTGTTTATATACGTTTTAAGTTATAGGTTTTAAGTTTTACGTTTTAATCATGCCCTTGTATGTTAGACTCAACCTTCAACTTTTAACGTTCAACCTTTAACCTGCGGGTTTCATGTGTTTAAATGTGTTCAAGTGTTCGTGTGTTCAAGTTGGAAAGCCTTGGGCTATGAGCTTTGAGCGTTACTGAATGAAAAAATTAAAGCAATGAAAAAATGAAGATTAAGATTTTGAGATACAATACATAAGACGTATAAACTAGAACGCTATACTAGCTACCAAATACTAACGACTAGATACTCAAAAGGGCTAGATCTTATTCCACGAAAGTGGTTTTATATGCAAAAAGACTTTTCTTTACAATATGCTACAATGCCAAGTCATTATTTTCCATAAGGGATTTTTTTGACTAGTATTTTTTCTGTAGTAGTATTTGCTTTACGCTGTATAGATTTGTTTCTAAGTCTAAAAAATATGAATAAGTTGAAAAAGTGCATCCCTCCTAAAATCAAGATGATGAAACCTACTTTGAAACTTAATTTTTCAATGAGCATTTGAAGGT
>WTJX01000271.1 GCA_011524675.1 Cytophagales bacterium | reverse complement strand
AAGTTACATGAAGTAGCTATAGGACCTGAATAAGGTATTGGTTTACCATAGTCATTTTTTAAAGCCAAACGTGCTAATAGCTCTCCTACTTCTTGCTTCTTTTTTGGATGTACATTTCCAGCTTCTCCCAAACCTAAGGCAACTGCCATTCCTGTATTGGGTATAGTAGTATGTACATTTAACATGGATTGTCTTGTATAAGGCCATGCATCTTCAAGCATGACAGGCTTTGAAGCCAATTCTCCAAATTCAGGTAATTGAACAAAGTAAAAAGGGAATGTTCCTATAGACCATTCATTTCGCCAAGAAGTAATTAGTTTAGTTAATAAGCTTTGATAATGATTACAATGCCCCTCTGTCTGAAGTCCTTGGGAATTAGATTCACCTTGATACCAAATGACACCTTTCATAGCCATACCGAGAAAAGGGTGAATCATTCCTGAAAAAATACCTCCCGGATGCTTTCCTTCTTGTATAGGAGGGACTGCTTTTTTAGGCTTTTTGGGTTGCCAGCCCTTTTTTCCTTTTTGTTCCCAAATAGTAACACGTTCTTTCCATTGCTCAAGGTCTTCTTCATAAGTCAATTGTGCCTTTTTTTCTGAAAAAGTAGATTGAGCCTCCTTTACCTTGTCTCTCATTTCTTGCAAATAGGCCTCTTCTTGTATTTCTTCCCAAGGGATGAAATACTCTATTCTTTTTCCTGACCAAGCAGATAAAACCAAACCTATCGGAACATCCGTCTCTTGCTGTAATTTTTTACCGAAAAAGAAAGCTGTCGCTGAAAAGCTGCTCACAATCTTTTCACTAGATAACATCCATTCTCCTACAACATTATGTTGATCTTCAAAAGGGCAGTTTTTTCTAGTGATAAAAAAATGAATTTTTGAATCTTCCGCTTCTTTTTTAATTCTTTCTTTGGGATAGTAGTTTATCATAGGCTGTTTCATGTTTGATTGACCTGAACAAAACCATACATCACCAGAATGGACACCTTCAAATATCAACGTATCTTTTTCTCCTCGAATCTTTATGTCATAATGACCACCTGCCTTAGGCGTTTTTACAAATACTTTCCAATTTCCTTGTTGATCTGCTCTTGTATTAGTAGATACGCCCCAAGAACAATCAATAGTTACTTTTTCACTAGGCTCTGCCCATCCCCATACCGCAGCATTAGTTTCTCTTTGTATGACCATATGGTCTCCAAAAAATGACGGGCAAGTTATCCTTGCGAGTAACCAGACTTCTTAGAACTCAAAAAAGCCGAATGACGAAATCACAAAAATCAAATTACAAAAAACAAAAGTTTGTCATTTGATTTTTGTTTTTTGCTGCTTTCTGAACTTAATGAAAGACACTGGTTATCAAAGAGTTATAAAACACGTCATTGGTAAGGAAATGTGAATGCATGCCAATAAAAAAGATAGATTGATAAAGTATTTCATGGGTTTATATATGTTTTAGGTTAAAGGTTTTAAGTTTAATCATACCCTTGTGTGTTAGACTCAACTTTCAACTTTTAATCTTTAACCTGTGGGTTTCATATGTTTAAAATGTGTTCAAGTGTTCTTGTGTTTGAGTGTTCAAGTTGAAAAAGCCTTGCGCAATGAGCTATGGGGATTTTAAATCATTCCCTTATGAGTTAAACCCAATAAATAACCTTTAACGTTTTACGTTCAACTTTTTACCTTTAACATGTAAGTTTCATATGTTTGAATCAGAATTTAGATGCAAACTATATTCGTTTGATTCACTCTAGTTATTTTTTAGTGCAAAAAACATCTGAAATAGTACAATTTACTCTTGAAATGTGAATGTTTTTTATGAT
The DNA here is from genome assembly GCA_011524675.1 of Cytophagales bacterium. Taxonomy (GTDB): domain Bacteria; phylum Bacteroidota; class Bacteroidia; order Cytophagales; family JAAEPT01; genus WTJX01. The sequence continues at coordinate 179 of WTJX01000271.1, read as the reverse complement.
GCTGCTTCTAGCTTACCATTAAGTTTTAAACAACCTAAAAGTGTTTAGTGAAAAATCAAGAAAAGCTAAAACACAACACGTGACTTACTGAATGATACTTAAAAATTAATGATTGATTTTGAACAAAGATAGAAGGGAGTGTGAAGTGCTACTTTTTAGAGATACAGCAACTTACTTAA
>WTJX01000108.1 GCA_011524675.1 Cytophagales bacterium | reverse complement strand
CATAGACCTGTAAAAGTACTAAACGTGCCTTACTATTATAAAGTTAGCTAAAGTATTTAGTGGCTTTCTCAACAGGGGGAAAACCTGTCAGGTTTTGGTGAGAATCCCTATAATTGCAAAGTTTCCCTAAGAATGAGTTGTTTTTTAACTAGTTATCTAAAAAACGGGAAGATAAAAGTAGTAGCTGGTTGAAGATGGCGGATAAATAAAAGAAGACTTTGAATATGTTGTTTTACAAAGCCTTCAAATGCAGTATTACTTATGATAGACGATAGGTTTAATAGAGCCGTCTTCATTAAAAGTCATTTTTTCAAAACAGGCAGAGCGTCTATAGTTATTGCCATTGTTTACATCTCCTCTATGATAGAAAAAATACCATTGATTATTGAACTCAATTGCTGAAGCATGATTTGGTGAGCTTGGTGAATCTGGAGCTAGTACACCTACATGTTTTGCAAACTTTGGTAGAGGAGAGTCTGCCATCCAATATTCGGTTATTTTTCCTACTCTAGCATGAAAGTAATATTTTCCTTTACGTTTGAATACGTGTACAGCTTCATTTACAACCTCTTTTGATAAACGTACCCATGGACCATCTAGTTCTACCATATTATCTTTTAGTTTAGCTCCGTAAATATGTGATCCTTTCCCTTCAAAGTTTACCTTATGGTCGTTTCCATAGATGTAAGCCTGTCCGTCATCATCAACAAAGACGGTAGGATCAAAAATTACACCTATCTCTTTCGTTACGGCTTCCTGCCAAGGGCCAGTAGGGGTTTTACTTTTGGCAACGCCTATATAGGTTTTGTTGAAAGGAAAGTATAAATAATACCAGCCGTCCTTGTATGCAGCATCTGGGGCATTCATCTGCCCATGTGCCCAGTCAAAGTTTCTAGGTTTGATGACTACACCATGATTTTTCCATGTTTTCATATCGGACGATTCTAAAATCATATAGTCTTGCATGCTGCTATATCCCTTGGCGTCAGGTTGATCCCTTGAGCAATACAAATATACTTTACCGTTATATACTTCTGCTGCGGGGTCTGCTGCATACAAAAAGTTAGGGTCGCTTTTCTTCAAGATAGGGTTTTGTTGAGCATAGCTCATGTAGCTAATAAGAAGAGAAAGTACTACGATGGTTTTTGAAAAAATATTCATGTGTTTTATTTAACTTGAAAATTAGATTTCTCTAATATATTATTGTGAAATACATAATGCTAATTTTAACGAGAATTAACAAGAATTAACTAAAGGTATATTTTGTAAGTGTTTGAAAATCAATAATTTGTAATTAATCGGTGAGGTTATAAGATTTTTGTGTTATTTTAGTGAGTGATAAATATTTGAAGAAATGAGTTTAGAAAGGAAACGTGAGGCAATAGAACGGCTCAAAAAATCTGAAAGCTTTCCCAAAAATGAGTTGAATTTTCAACTACTTGATTACTTAGCTAAAATAGGAGACGATGAAAATGTGAAATCTTCTGTGATAGCCCTTGAGGTATTGGGTGAACAAAAAGTGTTGAAGAATAGCAATCAAGATTCCTACATACGAAACAAATTACATAGTTTACGTAAAAGTCTAGAGCTATACTATCATAAAGAGGGAAAAGAAGATACTCTACAACTACAAATCCCGAATAGATATTATAAGCTTGTCTTAGTAGAGAAAAAACAAACGACATTCTTGTTCACCAAAGAAGCGATAGCTACTTCTTTTTTTGCAAAAGCGAGTACTGCCTATATACTCCTTGCAGTCTGTGTTTTTTTCATGCTGCTCTATTTGTTTACCTCAAGTAATGATACTTCTAAAGTAGAGCAAAATAACTTTATAACCTCTCTCTTAGAAGCTGATAGAGAAGTAGATATTGTAGTAGGAGATATGCAGCTCTACTCGGAGCATGATAAAGACTTTAACAGAGTAAAGTATGTGTATGACAAAGAGTTATATTATCAAGACCCAAAAAGTTTGTCGCGTTATATAAAAAAGAATTTACCTCATAGAAAAATAAAAACTAAAACAGAGTTCTTTCATGTAAGTACTGAGGCCATGCTTATGGCCTCAAAGCTTCAGTTAGATTATGGGCTTCAAGGTATAAAAACAGAAATTAGACGTTCTAGTAGCATTCTTTCTGTACAACGTCCTACGGTATTCTTAAGTAAATGTAAGTCTAGTCAATTGTATAAATTATCAAGCTTATTTAAGAGTGAGCGTTTTGTATGTAACACCTATGGCAAAGAAAATTGGATATCTTCGATTACACATTTTAAAGTAGCTTCAGATAGCAGCTTAGTCGAAATAAAAAAAACTTTGCTTAGAAGGGTAAATAAAAAAGCAATTAATAGAGATTATATAATCATCAAAAAGGTGCAAACTATCCATGATATGCCGTTGTTGTTTGTGCTACCTGGAGATGAGTTTTCTAGGTTGTTTATCATAAACAAACTTCAAGATGCTGATTTTTATAACTATTTGATGAATTCTTTTGAAGAAGGTGTTCCTGATGAGTTTGAGATGTTGATGAAAATTGAAGGAGAAGATATAATGGGCTGTCGCTATGAAATAGTTAGTTAATAGAAGGAGAATCTCTCTGTTTTTAAAAAAATGAGGATTCGCTAAACTACGTGTTGTGTTTTAGCTTTTCTTGATTTTCACTAAATACCTTCTGTGGTTAAAGCTTTTAGCCGTTAGCTCTTATTTTATAAAAAGCTAACAGCTAATACCTAATACCCAAAAACTCATAAGAATTAAGATGTAGTTTATTGAATACTTACATTTTATATGAGTTAGCTTATACTCTTTAATCGTAATGTTACTGCATTTTTGTGCGCTTCAAGTTCTTCTGCTGCTGCCATTGTTTCTATAGATGGACCTATGTTTTGTATTCCTTTGGCAGAGATTTCTTGAAAGGTGATTTTTTTGATAAAAGAATCTAACGATACACCTGAGTAGGTTTTTGCATAGCCGTTGGTCGGTAGTGTATGATTTGTTCCTGAAGCATAGTCTCCTGCTGACTCTGGAGTAAAAGCACCTAAAAAGACAGAGCCAGCGGTTTTGATCTTGGGAATAAGACTTTTATAATCATTTACATTCAAAATCAGATGTTCTGCCCCATATTCATTGACCATAGCGATAAGCTCATCCATGTCTTTTAAGACAAAAGATTTACTGTTGGCTAATGCCTTTTGAGCAAATTCTTTACGCGGTAATACTGCCAACTGTTTTTCAAGTGCTTCAGCTACTTCTTTTACTTTTTCTTCGCTAAGCGTCATGAGAATGACTTGACTGTCTGCACCATGCTCCGCTTGGGATAATAGATCAGAAGCTACAAAAGCTGGGTCTGCATCTTGGTCTGCTACTACAGCCACTTCAGACGGACCAGCAGGCATATCTATCGCTACGCCTTCTTGTGTAACCAATTGTTTGGCAGCCGTTACAAACTGATTGCCTGGTCCAAATATTTTATAGACATTGGGTACACTTTCGGTACCATAGGTCATAGCTGCTATGGCTTGCGCTCCCCCCACTTTTACAATCTTTTTGATGCCTATGCTATCGGCAGTGTATAGAATGGCAGGATGTACTTTTCCTTCTTTATTTGGAGGAGTACAAAGTACTATTTCTTCGCAGCCCGCTATCATGGCAGGTACGCCTAACATGAGTACAGTAGAAAAGAGAGGAGCTGTTCCTCCAGGAATATACAAGCCTACTTTGGTAATGGCTCTGTTTTCTCTCCAGCATACCACACCTTCCATTGTTTCTACCTTTTGGATAGCTTCTTCTTGACTCTTGTGAAAACGATAGATATTGTCTTTGGCTAAAAGTATCGCCTCTTTCAGTTCTGCTGCTACAAGTGTGTGCGCTTCTGCTATTTCTTGCTGGCTTACTACTAAGTCAGTAAGCTTTACACCATCAAACTTTTCGCATAAGCGAAAAAGTTCTTTATCTCCATCTGCTTTGACATTTTCAAGAATGTCTAGCACAGTTTTTTGAAGTTCTAAAGGGTTAAATGTTGGTCTTTTTAATAATGTTGACCACTCAGAAGGCGATGGGTATATATGTGTTTGCAAGAAAAATCCTTTATATAATGAGAGATAAAAAAACACATCATTATCCTATAAGAGAACAATGACGATAACAATTACTTGAAACTTGGCCTTACAAAAAGTTATATGAAGCCAAGTTTTTGTTAAAGCTTTCCTAAATTAAACAATGCGATAAGAAAAAAGTTAAGAAATAATTTTTTCTATCGGTAAGACTAATATTCCTTCTGCACCAGCAGCTTTGAGTTTTTCTATCACTTCCCAGAAGTCATCTTCTTTTACTACCGTATGCATAGAGCTCCATCCTTCTTTTGCCAAAGGCATGATAGATGGACTTTTAACACCTGGTAACAAACTTATGATGTTATCTATAGCTTCGTTTGGTGCGTTTAGTGTAATGTATTTTGTGTTTTTAGCTTTTTGGTGTGCCTTGATTCTAAAAATAAGATCGTCTAGAATCGCTTTTTTTTCAGCGGATAAGTTTTTGTTGGCTACCAATACTGCTTGGGAAGTGAAAATAACTTCTACTTCTTTTAGTCCATTGCTTATGAGTGTACTCCCTGTACTTACGATATCGCATACAGCATCTGCTAGACCTATGCTAGGCGCTATCTCTACAGAACCACTTATCTCATGTATCTCCGCAGATAAGTTGTTTTCTTTTAAAAAGTTGCCCAATATTTTTGGGTATGAGGTTGCAATTTCCCAACCATCAATGTCTTGTTTTCCTTGGTATGGTACATTGTTTGGGATACCGATAGATAAGCGACATTTAGAAAAGCCAAGCTTCATGACTACTTCCATATCTCCGCCTTTTTCTACTAGTACATTTTCTCCAACGATACCGATATCTGCTGTACCATCTTCTACATAACCGGGGATGTCATCGTCTCTAAGATATAAAAACTCAAGAGGAAAATTGTACGCTGCCTCTTTGAGAGATGCAGGTTTTTTACTGAATCCTATTCCACATTCTCTAATAAGACTTAAAGAACTTTCACTTAATCTTCCTTTTTTTTGTACGGCTAACCTTAGCATAATGGGATATTTCTTGATGTTTGATGTCTCTATTAAAAACACACTGTAGGCGCAAACCTACAAAAATTTGCCAAAGTTAACCGTATTTTTTAAAAACTAAGGTTCTTATCTGTAAATTATAGTAATTAAAAAAACTTTTTTCATAATTTTGTTATGTGATTCAGCGATATACCATAAGCAGTAGTAGAGAAGCAGTAGCAGAGAAATTTGCTATCAAAGTAAATAGAAGGTACAAACCTAACTATAACGCTAAGCCAGGCGATTTGATGCCTGTGATTACCAATGATAAAAAAGATAAAATTCAGCTTTTTCAATGGGGCTTAGTTCCTTACGATGCTATAGACCCTAACATTGGTGAGAAGCTTTGCAATGCTAGAACTGAAATTGTCTTTGCCAAAAGACCTTTTAGCAAGTTGATAGACAAACAGCGTTGTTATGTTTTGGCAGATGGTTTTTATGTCTGGCAAAAAGACACCAATACTCCCTTTAGGGTTACACTAAAAAATAATGATTTGTTTGTAATTGCTGGTGTATGGGAAAGATGGGAAAACGAATATGAGGAAGGAACATTTTTTACTTCATTCTCCATGTTGACCCTTGAAAGTTCTCCTTACCTAAGTCATCTGACCAAACGCATGCCCGCCATCATTCAGCCTGATAAAGAAAAAAAATGGTTTCAAAAAAATTATAAAAGCGTGATGAGTGATCTTTTTGTGTCGGGTGATGCTTTTGAGATTAACAAAGTTTCTACAGATGTCAATGATGTGAAAAATAACCACATCAAACTATTAAACCACATAGACGAAACAAAAAACAAGGATAAAAATAATGGTGAATTAACTTTGTTTTAAACAAATGAATATTGTTGAGACTCTTCGCAAAGGAAATAGTCGTAAAGATTATATGATGATCGCAGACTATGTAGGAAACAATGATGAGAGGTTTCAACTTTTGATGGACTTGTTTTGGCAAGATGATAAAACCATTACCCAGCGTGTCTCTAATCCCATAGCATTTTGCATAGAGAGATATCCTAACCTATTAGATAATCATTACCCTAAGGTAATACATGGATTAAAGGAGGGGGGATATGATATTATACGTCGTAACTGCATACGGTTTTTACAGTTTGCCTCCATACCTGATGATTTTATGGGAGAGGTAGCAGACCTATGCTTTTCTCTATTATCCGATGTCAAAGAACCTATTGCTATTAAGGTTTTTTCTATGACAGTCTTATTCAATATTTCTAAAGTATATCCAGAACTACGGCCAGAATTGATCTTCCTTATCAAAGAACAACTCCCTTATGGTTCTGCTGGTTTTAAAAGCAGAGCTAATAAAATATTAAAGCAATTGAATTGACGCTATGGTAAGCATGCATAGTAATTCACATGTTATGTTTTAGTTTTTGTTGATTTTGCAAAACCATCTTTTGTACTTATTCAGCGTTATAAAAAATCCTGAAAGCTTTGACTAAGTACGAAACGTTAGTTATACAAAGCCTTACCTATGCATTTAATTGTACTTTAATA
>WTJX01000303.1 GCA_011524675.1 Cytophagales bacterium | reverse complement strand
ATGAAAGGATCACAATCATGGAAATTAAACTAGAAATGTTAACCAGCCTAGAACCAATCGTTTTGACTGGTGCTTATGTTGGAACGCAACACGGTAACAAAGTTATCTTTGGTAACCACCTTGGCGAACCAACCGTTATCTTGCAAGATATGGTTCGTTCTGCTAAAATCTTAAGCAAGCCACGCAAGGCTAGTGAGATTGACCAAAGCAACTACGTTGCAAACTACGGTTCTGCTGCTGAATAAGGGTTCAACCCGCAAGCGTAGCCTAGTCGCTACCATAGCTGGCGAGCTATTCTAAGATACGCATTTTTATTTTTAAAATCATGAAAGAAGAAAAAGAGGGTTAAATAGTATGGCGAACAACACTTACAACGGATGGAAAAACCGAGAGACTTGGTTGGTTAACCTATGGTATGGTGATACGTGGGATTGCGTTGAAGATGTACGCATAACCGAAATCCTACTCGATGAAAAATATGAAGACCTCGGCAATGGTATCCTGCAAGATATGATTGACTGGCAAGCTATCGACTGGGAACAGCTACGATCACACGTAGCCGACCAAGTTGCAGAGCGGATGCAGTCGCAAACCGATTGCATATAGGAAAATTCCCATATGGGAAAAATCCGATATGGGGGCCGGGCCCAGATTTTCCCTAACTCCTTATCTACCAAAGACTTACGACAAAATAAAGTAGGAAATAAATATCTGTATTTTTTGGCAAATAAGTCGGCAAATTGACCTAACGTGTCCCTATGGTGTGCGATAATAATAATATAAGAAGTTAAGCAAGAAAGGCACTTATGACTGATTTAAATGTTTACATCTCACTTGGCATTATTCTATCTGTGATAGCGGGAATTATTTCTCACTATTTTTCGGAATAGGCTTGACAAACGAATCACTGTATGGTATAATTCAATATATCGAAAGGAAAAATTATGAAAAAAGCATTTGTATTTGATTTTGATGACACACTAGCAACAACGGAGTGCCGTGTTATTGTTCGCAGTTCCATCACTGGTTATCAATTAGATCGGCTAACGCCTGCCGAGTTCAATAGCTACGAATTGACCAAGCTGGAATACTTCGACTTTTCAGAGTTTCGATCTGAGGAGTTTATCCACAATGCAGTACCAACCACACTTATCAATTTAGCCAAAGAAGTTTATGATGAAGATCATAGCGTTTATGTTCTTACTGCTCGTGCGGATAATGTCGCTGAGGCAATTTCTGATTGGTTGTTTGGTTTTGATGTTCGCCCTGTTCACGTTTACGGTGTTGGGTCTGATGATAAAAAGTGCGACATTGCAGCAGAGAAGAAAAAGGTTTTAACAACTCTGGCACAAGCGTTCGACTTGGTTTACTTCTATGATGACCACGAAGAAAACTGCGATCTTGCCCGTGAAATTGGAAACGGAATTAAGGTTTATTTAGTTTAGAAAGAGGATTGGAATGAAAGTTGAAATAAGTGTAGAAGTTGACATCAAAGAAATGTTAGAGGCTTCGAACAAAAGTTTGAAAAAAATGTATGACAATCAGATTCATAGCGGTTGTACTTTGGCGTTAGTCGCCTATGCAACAATACAGCAAAACAACCATTTGCTTAAAATCATGGAAGAAGAGGCTTATTAAAATGATAGAACCAACGACCTTTGTGGGTGGATGTATAATTGCCTTCGTTATACTTTACATTGCTTGGGATAATGTTCTTGTGCGTCGCAAATAACGCAGTGCGTACAAGCCGAATTAGATTGACAAGCACAAAGATTGATATATGGGAATAATCCGATATGTCGGCCCGGCCCCGGATTTTCGTAAACCCTTGGTACGTAACGACTTACGTCAAAAAAAAGTCCAAAATAAATATCTTGATTTTCCGCATTTTATTTCTTTCCCCAGACACTTGGTTTTTGTGAATTGTCTTCCCCATCGGCATTTTACCTCGCTTTTTACCGAGCGAAAAAAACCTTTCCCTAGTTGCCCAAAATCGAGCTAAGTCATTGGG
>WTJX01000329.1 GCA_011524675.1 Cytophagales bacterium | reverse complement strand
ATAATTCATAAAACACTTTTTTTTTAGAAAAGTTTGTGTATATTTGCACCCTGTTTTACGGGGTAAGTTATGTCTTGTTATGAAGTATTATAATAAGAATTACTGAAATTTTGTAAAACAAAAACAATTATTAACTGGTTTCAGGTTTAGTAGTTACGCTATCGCGTAAGTAGAATAGAAACTACTAAAAACCAAAACCGCAATTATTTTTATATGTATACAGATCCAATCGCGGATTTCTTAACTCGTGTGAGAAATGCTATTGCAGCAGGACACAGAGTAGTAGAAGTTCCAGCTTCAAAATTGAAGAAGGAAATGACCAAGATTTTGTTTGATCAAGGGTATATTTTAAGCTACCAGTTTTTAGATAACTCTGTTCAGGGTTCTATTAAGATAGCTTTAAAGTACGACAAAGTATCAAAGGAATCAGTAATCAGAAAGATTCAAAGAATCTCTACACCAGGTTTACGTAAGTACGTTGGGGCAAAAGAAATGCCTAGAGTGTTAAACGGACTTGGTATTGCTATTGTATCTACTTCAAAAGGTGTGATGACTAATAAGAAGGCACGTCAAGAGAATGTAGGTGGAGAAGTCTTATGTTACGTTTATTAATCAACAATTTGTAAAATGAGTAGAATAGGTAAAAGCCCAATTTCATTACCACAAGGAGTTGAATTTAAAGTAGACGGTAACGTGGTTACAGTAAAAGGTAAGTTAGGAGAGTTAACTCAAGTAATTACTGATGATATTGCTGTAAAATTAGAGGATGGTACAATTACTTTAGAGAGACCATCAGAAAGTAAAAAACACAAAGCAGCTCACGGTTTATACAGAGCTTTAATCAATAACATGATTGAAGGTGTGTCTAAAGGTTATACTAAAGAGTTAGAGTTGGTTGGTGTAGGTTATAGAGCTTCTAATCAAGGTCAAAAATTAGATTTAGCTTTAGGTTTTTCACATAACATTGTTTTAGAGTTAGCTCCAGAAGTTAAAGTTGAAACAGTTTCTGAAAAAGGTAAGAATCCTATCGTAAAGTTAACTTCACATGATAAGCAACTTGTAGGTCAAGTAGCGGCAAAGATTCGTTCTTTCCGTAAGCCTGAGCCATACAAAGGAAAAGGAGTTAAGTTCGTAGGAGAAGTATTAAGAAGAAAAGCAGGTAAATCTGCATAATAATTAGTGTTATGGCATTATCAAAGCTTGAAAGAAGACAACGCATAAAATATAGAATTAGAAAGATTGTTACTGGTACAGCTGCAAAACCAAGATTGTCGGTTTTCAGAAGTAACAAAGAGATTTATGCGCAATTAATAAATGATGTAGATGGAGTAACAATTGCATCATCATCATCAAGAGATAAAGAAATTACATCTGGTTCTAAAGCAGAAGCTGCAACTGCAGTAGGTAAATCTATCGCAGAAAAAGCTCAAAAAGCTGGTGTAGAAACTGTTGCTTTCGATAGAAACGGTTACTTATACCACGGTAGAGTTAAAGTATTAGCTGACGCTGCAAGAGAAGCTGGTTTAAAATTTTAAGAAATTATATTATGTTAGGATATAAAAACGTAGAAAGAGTAAAACCAAGTGGATTAGAGCTTGTAGATAAATTAGTTGGTGTACAGCGTGTTACTAAAGTAACTAAGGGTGGTAGAGCTTTTGGTTTTTCTGCTATCGTAGTAGTAGGAGATGGTAATGGAGTTGTAGGTCACGGATTAGGTAAGTCTAAAGATGTTGCTTCAGCAATTGCTAAAGCAGTAGAAGATGCTAAGAAAAACTTAGTGCGTATTCCAATTTTAAACGGAACATTACCTCACGAACAAAAAGGTAAGTTTGGTGGAGCAAAAGTATTCATCAAGCCAGCTGCAAATGGTACTGGAGTTATTGCTGGTGGTGCTGTTCGTTCGGTATTAGAATCTGTTGGGATTCATGACGTATTATCTAAGTCTCAAGGATCATCAAATCCTCATAATGTAGTTAAAGCAACTTTTGATGCTTTATTACAATTACGTAGTGC
>WTJX01000012.1 GCA_011524675.1 Cytophagales bacterium | reverse complement strand
GATACATAGTTATAGGTTAGTAATACGAAAATTAGCAGTGTCAAATTTTTCATAGTTTCATTAGGTTAAAAAGATGATTGGTGTATGTTCTTGTAAATAGCTTTAAGTGATTTAGTAGGACGAAAACTATTCTACTAAGATTTTCTTTTGTATAATTCCCTCACTAGTGCTTAACTTTAAAAAATAAGTTCCAGAAGCTAAAGAAGAAACATTGTAATCATAGGTGCTAGCTTGTACTTCTTTTGAGTCAACTAACATGCCTAAACTATTAAAAAGCTTGATGTTTTGAATGTTAAAATCATCATCATTTTTGAAGGTTATACTCTGTGAAGCTGGATTTGGATATAAATTAAAAGCTTGAGAAATTACATCTTCAGGGTCATCAACTATATTATCAGTATTTAAAGGTAACTCTCCTAAGTATTCAAAAATTTTTATTTGACCAGTATTGGTACCATTTTCGTCATTGTATGGAGCTCCAATGATTAATTTATCACCAATGGTACTAATACTTACAGCATATCCAAAATCATCATTATTGGCATCTCCAACGATGGTTTCACCTAGTTGTGTCCATTCTCCATTTTCATATTGATAAATGTTCACATAACCTGGTTTTGCAATACCATTATGATCTTGTGGTGCTCCAACGGCTAGTATGTTTCCTGCTCCATTAATACTTATAGCCCTACCAAAGCCATCACCAGCAGCTTCTCCTGTTATGGTATTTCCCATTTGTACCCATGTATCATTTACAAATTCAAAAACACGTACATGACCAGCATTTGCTCCTGCATCATCGTTATAACGAGAACCAATAGCTACAATAGTTCCTGAATCATTTAAACTTACTATGTTAGCTTCATCATCATTATTCGCTCCATAAATGTCTTCTCCCAATTGCTCCCAAGAATCTTCTAAATAACCATACATACGAACACCTCCTTTATTATTTTCGTAATACGTTTTTCCTATTCCGCTAGCAAGTATAGTACCATCTGCATTTAAACTTACAGAAATACCGAATCGTTCATTACTTTGAACTCCTTCTATATTATCAGTGTAACTCCAATAACCACTTTCTGAATTGTAATAACTAAATCCAACGCCATCATCATCTGATCCACTATTTATGGTTGGAAAATCTGTAGTAGGCGTTCCTGCAGTTAACGTGTATCCATCATCACTAATACTTACCGCATGACCATTACGATCATAAAGTGTATTGCCTTTAATAACACCACCTCTTCGTATCCAATCACTAGTAGTTTCATAATATTTATAGGCATAAGAATACCCTGAAAGAGACCCTGGGTCACCAACAATAAAACTATTTCCATCATATCCCATACTTACTGACCAACCGAATAAATTAGAGGGTCCGAATTGAGCATCCATTCGCCCTTCAATAATGTTTCCTCTCTGTTCCCAAATTGAGTTAGTATATGTATAAGCATAGCAATATCCATATGCATTAGTTGTAGATTTAGGAGCGCCTACGACTATCGCAGTTCCATCTCCGCTTATACTAACAGAAAAGCCAAAATTATCATTAGCTCCTCCTCCATATAATTCTTCTGTTAAATCCCATTGTGCCATGGCACTTGAAAAACAAAAAATTAAAACGAAAAAATTTAGATATTTAATACAAAAATTCATGCTTATAAATTTGTAGGTTAAAAGCACTAAAATAAAATGTAATTAAAATAAAAAAGTACCAAATTATAATCTGGTACTTGTAGTTATATGATTTATAAACAATTATTTATGTTGTTATTTCTTCTTTTCTATTTTTTTGATACTCTGAAGGAGTACAACCTACTAAATTTTTAAAAACTCTGTTAAAAGAAGACTTACTAGAAAAACCAGCTTCATACCCAATAGCAATAATTTTATAATCTGCATAATCTGGGTTTTTAATTAATTCTTTTACTTTATCTACACGATAAATATTAATAAAATTATTAAAGTTTTGTTTAAAGCATACATTTAAGTTTTCTGATAATTGATGAGTAC
>WTJX01000475.1 GCA_011524675.1 Cytophagales bacterium | reverse complement strand
TTAATCAGGGTAGAGCGTTAAGAAAACAGACCTTAGTCTGTTTTTAGTGATGAGCCAGTGTGCGGGGAGGTGTGAAAGAATAAAAAAATGAAGGAGTTCAAAACAGTGTTTAGTGATTAATGATTAGTGTATAATATAATTATACTTTATACTAATGACCGTCAACTCACTATACTAGCGACTAGATACTAACTACTAGATACTCAAAAGAGCAGGATTCCATTCCACGAAAGTGGCTTTAATTTAATACTACTCACTCCTCAAAGCATCAACAGGTCTTATTTTGATGGCTCTTCTCGCTGGTAATAGTCCCGATAGTGCGCCAAAAAAAACAATCATCAGTATAGCACTAAAGGCTACTTTGAAATTAACAGCTGGGTTTAGAAATATTTTGCTTTGACCGTCAGAAAAATGATGTATCAACTTCTCCATCGCTCCTGATTCTATAAATAATGCTCCTACGATAAAGCCTAAAATACCTGCAACAGTTGTCAAAAAAATTGATTCTAATATCACTTGACTTTTGATACTCCAAGGTTTTGCCCCTATTGCTCTTCTCACACCAAACTCTTGTGTACGCTCACTTACTACAATGAGCATAATATTACTTACACCCACAGCTCCAGCAATCAATGTACCTATGCCTACTATCCAAATAAGTATCCCTATGCTCATGAATAATAAATTTATACTAGAAAATGTTTTTGCCATATTAAAGTACCCATAAGCAAAAGTATCTTCTGGATGAATACTATTTTTAAACCTTAGGGTTGTCAAACAATCATCAAGCAATTTTTCTGCATTGGCATCATCATAACCCGTTACTACAATATAGCTTATTTTCTGCCCTGAATTAAAGGCTTTTTGAAAGGTAGAAATAGGTACATAGATTGTTTCTAAATCTCTCTCTGACCTGCTCCCTGTACTATTGGTACTAGACACCCCTATGATTTTGAAATAGATGCCTTTGATGCTTATCATCTGCCCTATAGGATCTTCTCCTTCTTGAAAGAGTACTTCTTTTACTCTCTCTCCTATCACAGCGACCTTGCGGTACTCGTTCATATCTCCTTGGTTGATAAAACGTCCTTGCTTCATAAAAATAGAATAGACATCATATATACCTGGCATATCGCCAGAGACAGGAAAGGCTTCTGAGATAGCACCTCTTACTACCCTATTTGCTCCTCCAAAACCACCCAAACTAACTCTTGGATAGGCGGTTTTTACTTCGGGTATTCTTTGCTTTAACGTTACAGGATCAGATATCTTAGGTGTTATAGTTCTCCCAGGGGCAAAACCTTTATACGCCATAGTAGTTTTGCCTTTCCATATAAAAAAAGAGTTTGAAGCTACTCTGCTGAAGCCCTGTTTTACTCCCTTTTCAAAACCGTCTCCCGTACCTAGGAGTATAATCAATGTAAAGACACCGGAAAACACACCAAAGCCCGTCAAAAAAGTACGTAATCTATTTTTTGACAATACATGATATATCTCGGTCCATTTGTCTATGTCAAACATGTTTGTAAAGGTTGTAGGTTCTAAGTTGTACGTTTTAAGTTTTTTAGCATTCAGTGTCTAGTATCTAGTAGTTAGTATTAAGTCTTTAGTTAAGAAGTACAAAGCATATTAAACACTATCCTCTTTCATTTTTTCATTGCTTTCATTTTTTCATTGCTTGCAATAAAACTCTACTCTTCCAATCCACACAGCACTCTCTTTAATCTTTAATCATTAAACTTTAATCCTTTTTCCACTTTCGTGGAATAAAATCTAGCTTTTAACGTCCGTACGTCTTTAAGTCAATACCTCTTTACGTTCTTTTGTCTTAAATATTGTAAAAAGTCAATTGAAATCGTTGTACTTTGTACCTCATACCTTGTACTTTTCAATAAAGACGCAGACTACCAAGCCATATTACACCCCTCTTTAATCTTTAATCTCTGATCTTTAATCTTTTTTCACTTTCGTGGAATAAAATCTAGCTTTTAACGTCCGTACGTCTTTAAGTCAATAC
>WTJX01000175.1 GCA_011524675.1 Cytophagales bacterium | reverse complement strand
TAGTTAACTCTAGTGTTTTTTGTTGTGGTTAAGCTTCTACATATTTTAGTTTGTAGTCCTGCATAGTCATTTGATATTTTTCTTTGAATAGCTTTCTGAAGTGTCTAATACTACTGTAACCTAGCATGAAAGTAATTTCAGAAAATGTATGACTAGAGTGAACGATAAGTTCTGCGGCTTTTTTGAGTTTTACAGAAGTAATCAATTCATTGACAGTATAGCCTGTCAATTTTGGCGTTTTTCTGTAGAGAACCGTTTTAGATATTCCTACTTCTTTGGCAAGTAGCCCAACACTAAGTTTTTCGTTCATTAAATTTTGATTAATGACTTCCATCAAATTTTTTACGAAAGTGGTCTCTTCCGATTCTTGATAATCTGACGGCTGCGGAATCATATGTAGCTCTCTTTCCACCCATGCCTTGGTTGACTGTAAAGTAGAGAGCAAGTTTTTTATTTTTAGCTTTAGGTTTTTGACCTTAAAAGGTTTAGCGATAAAGTCATTGGCACCACTAGTAAGTAGTTGTGTTTCGCTTTGTCCCATAGCCGTAATCATAATGATAGGAATATGCGCAGTTTTGGTTTTGTTTTTAAGCGTTTCGCACAATTTCTCTCCAGACATTTTTGGCATCATATAATCTGTAATGATGAGATCAGGTAACTTTGCCTCTGCTATTGCTAGCCCCTCTTCACCATTGGTAGCTACATATAATATATAATCAGAAGATAATTCATAGATCATATACTCCCTTAATTCTTGGTCATCTTCTACGATCAGAACGCTATGCTGTGCATGAGTTATTTTTGGCTTAGGAAGTACTAGCTCATTTTTTGATCCGTTTTCTTTAATTTCTAATGTGATACTCTTTTTGGGCAACAGTATGCTTACTTCCGTCCCTTCGCCTTCTTTACTTGCAATGTTTACTGTCCCCTCATGTGCTTCTACATATCTTTTTACGATAGATAGCCCTATGCCTTGCCCTTCTTTTTCTGCATCGGCTTGATAAAACCTGTTGAAGAGGTGTTTTAATTTTTCTTCTTTGATCCCTCTACCCGTATCTTTGATACTTAGAGATACCTGTTCTTGCAGACGATCATGTGTTAGTTGGATGGTTATTTTATCTTCCTTGGAGGTGTTTTTTAGTGCATTGGTGATAATGTTGAACAACACACGCTCTACCTTTTCTTTATCAATATATAGTACAATTTCTTTTTCTTCTGTTTTAACCTCAAGTGATACCCCTTTTCCTTTAGCCTCAAACATAAACATCTCTACAAGCTCTTTTATAAAAGAAATCAGTTCTACCTTTTGTAGATTTAAGGTCATTTCTTGCTTATCAGTAGTGCCAAACTCCAATGCCTTATGCACCAGTTTGATAAGCCTACTGGTGTTTTTGGATACTGTTTTAAGTAAAAATTTTCGTTCTTGCTCAGAGAGTTCTTCTTCGTTCATTTTTTCTATAGGCTCACTTATCATAGTGAGAGGTGTTTTGAGGTCGTGAGACACATCTGTAAAGAACTTTATTTTTTCTTGATCTGTTTCTCTTAATTTTTTTTCTAAATCTAACTGTAGGTCAAAGGCTCTTTTTTTACTAAACTGCTTTACAGAAAATCGTATGTACAAGGCGATACAAGTCATCAGTAAAAGGACACAAGCAAGTATAAACCACCACTTCAACCAAAAGGGCGTGTTGATGTATATAGGGAATGAGCGTATCTCTGAATTCCACTCGTTATTCTCATTACTTACTTGTATCATGAATGTATGCTCTCCAAAGGCTAAGTTATAAAATGATATTTCATTTTGACTCGCATAGTAATATTTCCACTCATCCTTTTGTTTTAGCTTATAACGATAGCGAATGGCTTCGGGAGAGATATAATTGGGGATGCTTACCCTTAATTGTATGTTTTTTTGAGTAGGGGCTAAATTATTGAGTTCTTGCAGTGTATGTCCTTTTTCTCCATTGATAGAGTGAACCTTGACAAAGGGTGTATATGTATAGTTACTATTTTTTATTTTTTTAGGATCAACAACGACTATACCCTTAACAGTTCCAAATTGAAGCTTACCATCTTTGGTTTTTAAACTCGTCCTATTGGAAAAATAATTAGAGATAAAACCTTCTTCTTTATAATATGTAATGAATTTTTCTTGTGGAATAATAAACTTGTTTAGACCTATACTGGTAGCAACCCATAGCGTACTGTCGTTTTCTTCTACGATGCTTACTATTCTGTTGTCGGTAAGTCCATCTGCTTTGGTGTAATTTTTTAAGAGGTCATATTTTTTTAACTCTTTGTTATATATAAATTTTGATAAGCCTGCGGAAGTAGCTATCCATAATTTATTTTTTTGTTTGAGAGATGTAATGCATAAGTTACTTTTCAATCCTTCAGATTTGTCTATTGTCTTAATGTTTACAATAGAATCATGCTCGTCAAGTTCTAGTTGGAAAAGTCCTTTGGTACTTGTACATATCAATAAGCTATGTGTGAGTGTGTCATATTGGAAGTCATTTGGTGTAACGTTTAGTTTATATTTACTTATTAGTGTGTCTTCCATATCTGCCAACATATATTTTTTGACCGATTGAAAATCAGCTACCCAAAGTATGCCTTTTTTAAAACTCAACCCAAAATTATATGTTTTTGTGCGGATGGTATTTAGGATTTTAATGTTAAAGCTTGTGTCATACTGCACAGTATTGATATAGTTTGTAAAGTTTAGGATCAGTAAAGAGTCTGGGGTAGAAGCGATTTTACGTATGTAGTTTTTAAAAACCTCTTTGTGCTTTTGAGTGTTAGGGTCAAAAATGGTGAAACCTCTTTTCATGGTAGAGTAGCAGAGATTTCCTTTTGGATCTTTATGAATACTTGCAATTAATTTATTTGCAAATACATCGTGATACTTAGCAGGATAGAAGTTGTTTTTAGGGAAACAAATCAGATGAAAATGTTCTTTTGTAATTAACCAAATATTGCCTTGAGCGTCAATAAATATTTTTTTGACATCTAAGTCTTCAATATTTTTTCTATACAAAAAAGGTAGTTTGACGGGGATTTTATTTTTTTCGTCTAAATAAAAAATATGGTTTTTAGTTAGTAGCCAAAGCTTTTTTCTTTTATTGTCATATGTTATGTCTATCAGGTTTTGATCTAATGATGCTATGTCAGTCCATTGCTTATTTTTTTGATTGTATTGAGATAGAACTTTTCCATTATATACCCAACTACTTCCCTCCCTGTCTATGACATAGCGTAATATATTTTTTGGTGTTTTTATCTTTTTGTTTATGCTCAGTTTTTCTCCAAAATGTAGCTGTATTAGATTTTGTTTTAAAAGACACCACGTTTGTTCTTTATACGTAAAGCACGACCTTGGATCGCCTATATTTCTAGCAAACTCAATGGGGGCTATGGTACTTTTAATTTCTTTGTTTATGGTAGTGTAATATGAGCTGCCATTTATCCCCATGATAAGTAAAGAGTCATAGACAGCAATACTATTTAACCCGTTATTATGCTTGAAATTTACGTCTGTTAATTTTTTCTCTTCAATAACATAGTAGTGCAAGAGCCCTCTACTACTCATAATCCAAATTCTACCATAGTCGTCAAATTGTATGTCTTTGATGGGTCTTAAGGGAGATTGTTTTTCAGCTTCAAAGAAAGCGTGTTGCTCATATTCATAGCCATCAAATCTATAGAGTCCATTGATTGTAGCTATCCAAATATAGCCTTCTTGATCTTGTAAGATTTTATTAATCTTGTTATCAGTAAGAATGGTACTCTTCGGAAAGTTTTTGAGGTATCCTCGCAAGGTATCACTAAAGGCGTTCTTGCTAGTTAGAACAAAACAAAAAAATAAAGCTATTCTTATAATGACTTTCATACAGAGCCGTATCATCTAAATTCACTAATTGTCATCAAAATTAGTGAATTTAGTTTCAACTACATAAGTAAAGTGCAGAGGCGTTGTCTTTTTGTAAGCACTAAGTTAAGCACGTTTTAATTCTCGTGAGCTTTTGGTTATTAGCTTTTACATTCTATAGTCAATCATTCATTAACTTTCGTCTATTTTTTTAAAGTGTTTTTGGACGATTACTTCAGAGCTAACTGCTAAAGGCTAAAAGCTTTATTCACTAAATTTGCGGAGCGAGCTATCAAAAAAAACTAAAGCTCAATACGTGGTTTACCGAATGCTTACTTTTTTTAGATCAGTTCATTTTAGCTTATAGACTCCATTTATCTAGCCATTTTATTTGAGGTTTTCCTCCTTCAAAGTATATAGGTAGCCAAATGTATCTTCCGTCAATGGCATTTTTTGGAGTCCATCGGTCTGCCATGAATATAAATGTATCTTTCTTTCCTTGTACAGGTAGCACATAGGTGCTCTGAGAATCAAAGGTTGTTTCAGCGTGTTCTCCAATGCAAGGATTGCCCAGTCTCTTCCAAGGACCAAACAAATCGTCTGCTACCGCTGATCTTGCGGTATTAGGTTTCCAACCAGAACAGCCCGACCCAATGAAATAATATTTCCCTTCACTCGTTTTGAACAAAGTAGGAGCTTCCATAAACATACCTACAAAACAACGTACGTACTTCCCAGTATGAGAAAGGTAGTCATCACTTAGCTCGGCAATATGAGTTGTAGAGTTCTCTTCGGACGAAAAGATATGGTACGCTTTGCCATCATCATCAACAAACAAGTTCATATCTCTAGCCATCTGCCCACCTTTAAAGTCTCTCCCCAAAATATTCAAAGCATCTACTTTTTGAGGGTCTCTAACGCCATTAAGGTCTTTTCTGGTAACAGTACTTGCCGATAAAACTCCTTTTTTATGAAAATCTTTAGCATTGATAGCCCAAGCACCTTTATTAGGTCTCAAAGATCGTATAAAGGTAAAAGGTCCTGTAGGACTATCAGAGACCGCTACACCAGACCTAGCAGCAGCATACTTCATGCCTTTTAGCTCTAAGTGAAACCACATTACAAATTTTCCAGTTTTCTTATTGTATATCACTTTAGGTCTCTCTAATATACAACCTTTGGCAATGTCAGACTTCGTATCTACCGTATCTACACTAAGAGCTATTCCTTTATCCGTCCAGTTATATAAATCTGTTGACGTATAGACATGTACACCTACATGAGCTTTATTTCCCTCATAACCTGCTATCTTATGCTCTCCATACCAGTAGTAAAGCCCATTGTGAAACAAGATACCTCCACCATGCGCATTGATATGTACACCATTATTATCCTTCCATAATTCGGCTGGATAAAAAGCATTGTACTTTTCTACAGCATATTTAAAAGAAAATAATGTGAGAGATAAAATCCCAAAAACAAAAAGATAAGTGTAAGTTCCTCTTTTTTTAGCCAACATAATAACTACGTTAAATTAATAAATGTTAATTCGACACAAAAATAGTCTTTTTTAATTTAACACGCAAAAAAAACACCCGTTTGGTGAATTATGTCTTAGCTCTCATGAGACAACATGATGCTCAATGGTCAATAATTTAGTATCGAGTCTTTAGAAAATTTATTAGCTTTTAGATTTACAGGAAATAGTTTTTTTAACTTTCAACCCAACACATAACTCATAACCAAAAACTAATCTCTAATCATTAACCACTACGTTTCATTCATTGTCTTAATTATTCTAATTTCTTCATTCTTTTATGCCACTTTCGTGGAATGTAATCCAGTCGTTTATTTAATGATTTACTCTAAAGATGTCTGTGCCTAGCTTACTATTCTGGATTGCTTCACTGCGTTCGCAAAGACGGGGCTTAAAAAAGTGTTTTATATATCAAAAGTATAGTAGCCCGGTAGTAAAAAAGAATGTTCTTTGAGTGATGAAGGTTGAAAGCGAGTGCGGTTTTATAACGTAAAGTAGGGTTAAACATCGTTAGTCATTGCGAGTCCCCCGTTTTTTCCAAAAACAAAAAGGCAAAATGACGAAATCACAAATAGCAAAATACAAAAAGTAAAAGTTTGTTATTTGTGATTTATTTTTTGGTACTTTCTAAATTCAATGAAACACACTGATTATAAGAAAGTTACAAAAAAACGTCATAGGTAGTCACTAGACTTCTAAGAACTCAAAAAAGCCGAATGACGAAATCACAAATAGCAAATCACAAAAAACAAAAGTTTGTCATTTGATTTTTGTTTTTTGGTGCTTTTTGGACTCAATGGAATACATTGAAAATCAGATAGTTACAAAATACGTCATTGGTAACGCAGTGAAGCAATCTAGGATAGTGGGCTACAGTCGTACATCTTCTGAAAACAATAAGAAGAGAGGAGCAGGATTTCATTTCCACTTTAGTGGAATGAGAACTAGTCGTTTGTTGAATGATTTGTTCTAAAGATGTTTGTGTATGGCTTATCATTCTGGATCGCGTCGCTCCACTCGCGATGACGGGACTTGAAAGAGTGTGCTACACGTCAAAAGCATGGTAGATTGGTAGTGAAGAAGAGTATTCTTTGAGTGATAAAAATTAAAAGCGTGAACAACCTTTTATCAAGGACAGCAAAAAAACAGCGTGGGTCATTGCTAGTAAACAGACAACAGTTCTGCTCTAGCCTTTCATTTTTGAAGGGTCTTGTCTAGTATCAAAAAAAT
>WTJX01000673.1:3413-6646 GCA_011524675.1 Cytophagales bacterium | reverse complement strand
ATGTTGCCGAAATTGCTACAGACGAATCTTTTGTGAAACCACTCATTGGACTCTTCAAAAGAAGGTAGCTTGATGTCTATACGCCTTTACGTCTTTAAGTCCCTACGTCAGTATTTTAAAAAATGTAAAATTATACTACGGCTGTGGCT
The DNA here is from genome assembly GCA_011524675.1 of Cytophagales bacterium. Lineage (GTDB taxonomy): Bacteria > Bacteroidota > Bacteroidia > Cytophagales > JAAEPT01 > WTJX01. Next base: position 6,497 of record WTJX01000673.1, on the reverse strand, counting down.
GTAAGTTTCAACAAAATGAAAACATTTGAAGAATTAAAATGCTGGCAAGAAGCTAGAGTGCTTGTAAAGGATATTTTTTTATTTTGTAGAAACGAAAAGATAAAAAAGGATTATGATATTTGTTCGCAGCTTAGAAGGGCGACGCTATCAATTATGAATAACATTGCTGAAGGTTTTGGAAGAAAATCGGATAGAGAATTTATTCAGTTTTTAAATTATTCACTTGCTTCGTGTAGTGAAGTTCAAAGCATGTTGTATGTTTTGTTAGACATTCATTATGTGCAAGATAATTTTTTTCATGAAAAGTATAATCAAATTGAAAAAGTAAAAGCTTTAACGTTAGGGTTGGTTAAAAATTTAAATAAATCAAGTAAATAACTTAGACCTATCGACATAGAGGCATATAGACGTAAAGACATATTTGACTTAAAGACGTTTCGAAGAAATGAAAACACATTATATATACATTTTATTTTTATTGACATCTTTCGTTCAGCCTGCTTTTGGCTACGAGAGTGTAAAGGTTGTTCCTGATACTTCTGACATTCGCATAGGAGAACAAATTACCCTAGATTTAACTATAGAAGGGCAAGAAGGTATCGAATACCTATTTCCTAGCTGCAAAGATACTTTGGTCAAACAAATAGAAATCTTATCAAAAAGTGCTACCGATACCACGCAGCAAGATGAGCTGTTTGTTTATCATCAAAAATGGGTGATTACCTCTTTTGACTCGGGAGCATACAAAGTGCCCGCTTTATCATTTTTGATTTTTAAAGATTCGAGTACTATTGATACCCTTACTTCTGTTCCTTTTGAGATCAATGTGGCGACTGTTGCCATCGACTCTACACAGTCCTTCAAGGATATCCATGATATCTTAGAAGCTCCAGAATATCCTACTGACTGGACATGGTATATTGTAGGCGCAGTAGTTTTACTACTCATAGCAGCGATTCTTTACTTTGCCATCAGAAAGTCTAAAAACCAAGACAGAAACATTACCATTGAGAAAAAGAAAAAACCAGACGTTCCTGCGCATATATATGCCTTACAGAAGCTGAATGAACTCAATGACAAAAAACTATGGCAGGAAGACAAACAAAAGCTGTATCATTCCGAGTTGACAGAAATCATACGTACCTATTTGGAGTTACGCTTTGAGGTCAGTGCCTTAGAAAAAACTTCGGGTGAGGTATTTGAAATTATGGAAAACAAAGCGGTATTGGACAGAGAAAACTTTGAAAAACTCAAAGGCATGCTTACTCTAGCAGATATGGTAAAGTTTGCCAAAAAGCATCCACTACCTGCTGAAAATGAACAAGCGATGCAGCAGGCGATACAATTAGTCGAAAACACAAAATTAGTAGTTGAGTAGGTGTCCAAAAATCTTTATACTAAAAAATGGCTGTTTTACTTCATTTCATCGTTAGAAATACGTGCTGTAGCTCGCTACAGCTTTGTTTTCTGTCTTGACCTGAACTAAAACCCCTCATTTTTTAAGTTACAATTATTTTTGTCTACCTACTTACAGAACCAAAATAAACGATGTTACTATTTTTACAACATACACTTTTTAGAAATCCCGAAGCTTTTTTCTTACTTGCTTTACCTATTGGTTATGCCATTTGGTATGGGGTGAAGCATACGAAAACCTTTGCCTCTTTGAAGTCTTCTGGTTCGGAAGCTTTGGAAGACTTACCTACTTCTTCACTTTCTGGTTTGCGCCATCTTCCTGTCATCTTACATATTTTGGGACTTATTGCTCTGGTAGTAGCTTTGGCACGTCCACAAGAAAGAGACGATTGGAGCGACAGCACCGTTGAGGGTATAGACATCGTATTGGCAATGGATGTTTCTTCGAGTATGCTTGCCACAGATTTTAAACCCAATCGCCTTGGTGTAGCCAAAGAAATGGCTTCCAAATTTGTTGAAAAGCGTGAAAATGATCGTTTGGGACTCATCATATTTGCAGGAGAAAGCTTTACTCAATGCCCACTCACCATAGATCATCGCGTAGTACAGAATCTATTGTTGAAAGTAAATGCAGGTAATCTAAGAGACGGTACAGCCTTAGGAATGGGATTGGCGACTTCGGTACATCGACTTAAAGAAAGCGAAGCCAAAAGTAAAGTGGTGGTTCTACTCACCGATGGTGTCAACAACCAAGGAAATGTATCTCCAAAAACGGCAGCGCAGATAGCCTCTACCTTCGGTATCAAAGTGTATTCGATAGGAGTAGGAACTAATCAAGAGTATTCGTACACTCCACAAGGAAGGGTTAAAAACGAAATAGACGAGAAGACATTGAAAGAAGTAGCGAGTGAGACAGGAGGTAAATATTTCAGAGCCAAAAGTGCCAAAGAGCTAGAAAACGTATATGCAGAGATAGATAAACTAGAAACCTCTGAAATCAGTGTAACAGAATACAATAATTTCAAAGAAAAATTCTTCTTATACGCCATTGTAGGCTTTAGCCTTATTTTGGCAGGAGTGGTATTGAAAAATACCTTTTTAAGAACATTGCCATAAAGTCTATAAGTCTTTAGGTCAGTAAGTCTTTACGATTGACTACACCAAAAGAAATGCAAAAAAGCCAAATGATATAATTTTTCTATTTTGACTGAATGCAAAATTTTATAAATCAACTATTTATAAAAAGCATATATAGATGTAATTATGAGTAACATTAAAGCATTTGAAGAGTTAAAGTGTTGGCAAGAAGCGAGAGTGCTTGTAAAAGATCTTTTTTTGTTTTGTCAAAAAGATAAAATGAAAAAAGACTATGATATTAGTTCTCAATTAAGAAGAGCTAGTTTATCTATCATGAATAATATTGCTGAAGGTTACGGAAGAAAATCGGATAAAGAATTCATTCAGTTTTTGAATTATGCCGTTGCTTCTTGTAGTGAAGTTCAAAGTATGTTATATGTTTTGTTAGATATTCATTATGTGTACAATGAATTTTTCGATGAAAAGTATAATCAAGTGGAAAAAATAAAAGCCTTACTGTTAGGCTTAATCAAATATTTAAATAAATCAAATTAAAACGTTACAAAGCCCTTTAATACCTCTTAAGGTCAA
>WTJX01000673.1:0-3313 GCA_011524675.1 Cytophagales bacterium | reverse complement strand
TTGGATTGGCAAATTTGCAGATAGGCTCGCGCATGCAAGAAGTTAAAGCCAAAGGGGCAGAGCTTATCATTGCCTTGGATGTTTCTAATAGTATGTTAGCAGAAGACATTACCCCAAACCGATTGGAGAAGGCAAAACGTGAAATACATCAATTAATAGGGCAGCTCAAAAGTGATCGCTTAGGCTTAATCATTTTTGCAGGGAGAGCCTACACACAGCTACCACTGACTACAGACTATGCTGCCGCAAAGATGTTTTTGAAGTCCGTACGTCCAGGCATTGTTCCTACGCAAGGAACAGCCATAGGAGAAGCAATTTCTTTAGGTATCAATTCTTTTTCTAAAGATCAATCAAAAAACAAAGCCATCATCATCATTACCGATGGAGAAAACCATGAAGACGATGCTGTCAAGTTAGCGGAGAAAGCCGCAGAAGATGGAATAGTCGTGCATACTATAGGTATGGGAGATCAAAAAGGTGTGCCTATCCCTGTATATGGTGCTAACGGTAACAAAGATTTCCGTAAAGACAGAGAGGGAAATGTAGTTGTAACCAAACTAAACGAACAAATGCTACAAGAAGTAGCCGCTAGTGGCAAGGGAGTATATGTACATGCAGGAAATTCAGGTACAGGCTTAAAGCTATTGTACGATAAAATTAACGATTTGGAAAAAGGAGAGTTTGAAAGCAGACAATTTGCCGATTATGATGATTATTTTCAGCCTTTCTTGCTTGCAGCCTTGATTTTGCTATTCATAGATCTGTTTATATTACCGATCAAAAGAACAGAAAAAATTACCTTTAGTTTTAAAAATTAATGATTTTAAAAACGTTGAACATGTATTTAAACTATAAAACATACCATTCCTTATTCCTTAGCCTAGCCTTTATTTTTTGTAGTACATTGTCTTGTTTTGGTCAAGAAGAAGTACCTTTTATCAAAAAAGGAAACGAAGCTTATCGTAAAGGAGATTTAATGTTAGCCGATAGTGCTTACACACAAGCTTTAGGGAAAAAATATGACTCGCAAGAGGCATTATTCAACGCAGGGAATACTTATTACCAACTGGGCAATGCTGCTAGTCAGTTACAAAATAATCCACAAGCTCAACAGCAATTACAACAACAAGGACAAGGGCAAAAGATGGATTTTGCAGCAGTATCCAAAGGAGCATTTGAGCAAGCGCAAAAAAAGTATGAAGAATTGCTCAAGCAAGATATAGAAGATAAAACTAAAAAAGCCAAAGCCTATCACAACTTGGGTAATACCTTCATGCAGCAACAAGATTTTCAGAAAGCTGCTAAGCAGTATAAAGACGCTTTGAGAAATGATCCAACAAACGAAAACGCACGCTATAACCTAGCCTATGCTTTAGATAAGCTTAAAAATCAACAAAATCAAAATCAGAATCAAGATCAGCAAAACCAAGATCAGCAGAATCAAGACCAAAACGAAAATCAAGAGAACCAAGATCAAAACCAAGACAACAAAGAGAGGGACGATCAAAACCAAGAGCAGAATCAGGATAATAAAGAAGGCGATCAAGAGAACCAACAAAATCAAGAGCAAGAGGGGAAAGACGAGCAAGAGCAGAACCAAGACCAACAGCAAGGTAATGAGGAAGGTAAAGGAGAGGAAGAGGAACAACAGCAGCAACAAGCAAAGCCTGGTCAGATGAGTAGGGACGAAGCAGAAAAAATGTTACAAGCGCTGATGCAGCAAGAACAAGAGCTCCAAGACAAAAATGGTAAGAAAGAAAAAGGACGCGTGATCAAAATAGAAAAGGATTGGTAGTTTTTCTAAGCTACTGAACAAAAACAAACATAATCGTTGTTACACTTACAATAAAATATAATATGTATGACCATTACGTTAGATTTTCCAGAAACACTTACGATCAAAGAAAAAGAAGTGAAGATGTACTTAGCTTCTAAATTATATGAGGCAGGCAGACTTTCTCTTGGGCAAGCGGCTAATTTAGTCGGTTACTCTAAAGAGACATTTATGGAGTTGTTGTCAGAATATCAGGTTTCTCTGTTTGGATATACAGAAGATGAATTAAGTAATGATTTGAAAAATGTCGCAAATAGTATTGGCTGATACCAGTTGTTTGATTCTGCTTCGTAAGATCGAAGAACTTCATTTACTTCACCTTTTGTTTAATGAGATTATTATTACTCAAGAAGTAGCAAATGAATACCGCTATGACTTACCTAAGTGGGTTTGCATACAATCCAAACAAAAAAAACAGTACCCTTTAGAAAGTATTTTAGATCGTGGAGAAGCTTCTTCAATAGCAAAAGCTATTGATATTAATGCAGACTTAATTATTATTGATGAACTAAAGGCTAGAAAAGTAGCTAAGGAACTTGGTCTAAAAGTTACCGGTACTCTAGGTTTGTTTATTATGGCGAAAAATAAGAAGCTAATAAGTTCAATAAAGCCCTTGATTGAAAAAATCAAAAAAACTAATTTTAGGATTTCGGAGCGTCTAGTATCAGAGGCTTTGAGATTAGCAAACGAAGTCTGATAAGAACGTCATATAGTAATGCAAATTTTAGTAGAAAATCTTGGTCCTATCAAAAGTGCAACTATTGATCTCTCCAAAAAACTCAATGTTTTTTGTGGAGGAAATGGTACAGGTAAAACTTATATGGCTTATGTGCTTTATGCTATTGCTTCCATACAAAATAAAAGTTTAGGTGTTTTGTTTGAAGGTAACTCTTTCGAAAACTTATTAAAAGATAATAAAGCAAGAATAGGCTTAAATATTGAAGCAGTTTCGAGCTTTAGAGAAGAGGAGTTTTCAAAAATACTTCCTAATTTATGGCAGATGTTTGCTATCTCTGAAGCTAAATCCGAAGACTTTTTTTCTAAAACAAAGCTACAACAACTAGAGTCTAAAGAAGAGTTTGCACAAAGGGTCGAAAAAATCCGTTTTGAAGAGACTATTCGCTGGCAGAAATATTGGTTTAAGATCAAAAAAGATGATGTTAGTTCTCTTATTGTAGAGATTAATGATAAAACGATTAAAGACAGGGATTTTGTTAGTTTTTTAAAAATTGGTTTTTTACATGCTTTATATACTAAGCTTTTTTATTACCCTATAGCCTCTTCTGCTATCTTTCCTGTAGAGAGAAACTCTATCTTTACTTTTAATAAAGAGCTATCCATCAAGAATAATCAACGCTATGAGCTTATCAAACAATTATCATCGGATAAAAAGATTAATCCATTTGATGTATTATTCTCTAGTTCCGATCGCTATCCACAGGCAATAAAAGATTGTTTGGCAATAGCAGATGATTTAGA
>WTJX01000172.1 GCA_011524675.1 Cytophagales bacterium | reverse complement strand
ACTTATTTCAACAAATACGCTAAAGTAAAACGTATAGTACTAGCTAGAGGATTGTTCTGCTGTATAGGAATAAGATATGCTACATCCAAACCAAAATCTTGATATTTGAGCCCTACGCCAACGGTAAAATTTTTCCTATTCCCTTTTTCTGCACTTTCATGAAAATAACCTGCTCTGACTGCAAAGGCATCTTGATACCAATATTCTGCACCTAAAGAAACTGTAATTTCTTGGAGCTCTTCTGAAAAACCGTCTGGAGCATCTGCAAATGAACTAAACACACCCGAAAGTACTGTTTTATCTTGAATACTCTCATCATCCGGATCAGGTGTAGGCACTAAAAGTTTATTAAAATCTAAACCAAAACCTATTTTATGATACTCATCTATTTCTGTCTGCCAAAAAGTCCCTAATCTTAAATTGGTAGGTATAAAAGCTTGGTTCTCTGAACTTGAATACGTAACCTTACCTCCAAGATTGGTGATACTTGCTCCGAATGCTACGTCAAATATTCTTCTAGCAAGATAAATTTCTTGTTTTTTGTACATCCCTATATCTGCGGCAACGGTGTTAGCAGGCTTAAGATCATCGCCTCCATTAGAGGAATTTAACCCTTGTGCCAAATTTGATCTAAGGAATTTTAAACTTAGACCTAAACCTAAGTTTTCACTTAATTTTCTTGAATAGGTAAGACCCACAGACCATTCTTTTGGCCTTCCCGATCCAGCAGTCTCTCCTGCAATATCCGTAAACTGTATTTCTCCTAAATTGAAGTAATTGAGATAAGCGCCAAAGGCTTCATCTTCTTTGTCTTTTGGTTTGAAATAGGCTGAGACATAGCTAATCCACATATCATCTATTCCAAGCTGTCTAAGCCATGGGGTGTAGGAAGTTGCTATTCCCAATTTTTCTTCATTGAATGCTAATTTTCCAGGGTTCCAAAAGGCACTATTTGGATCAGGCTTTGTTGCAGCACCTAAGTCTGCCATACTCGCTGCCTTAGCATCTGAGGCAATAGTCAAAAACGGCATAGCCGTAGTAATTACATTACCCGAAGCCCCTGTAGTAGTAGGTTGACAATAAACATTTCCAACAGAAACGGCAAAAAGGAAAAAAAAGGTGTATCTAATCATACTTTGGTAAATCATAAAATCAAAAATATGAAATTTTTCAAGAAAACATAACTTCATACCATGATATAAGTAAAAATAATTTAATTTTAATTGATGATAATGAATCGTTCGACTGCTTCAACTTTTTCTTCGTTGTTTTCAGAAGAAGATATGGTAACGTGATAAGTATAGATACCAGAGGATATCAAACCTCCAGCGTCAGTCTTCCCATCCCATGATATCACATCATTACTACCAAAAGAAGCCAAAAAATTCTTTTCGATATTAGCAATTACAATACCAGATTGATCTAAAACTTGTATGCTAACACTATGATCGATTTCTAAGAAATCATGAGTGAAGTTAAAGTAAACTTCTCCTTCGCTTGGGTTACATGGATTGGGTGAAATATTTGCATCAAATGCATCTACTATTTCAAAATAAACGGACTTTACAGCCGGGTTTAGTTTATTGTCCCATGCTGTCAATTCTAGACGATATATCCCTGCTTGTAATGTACTTGTTTTTTCGTTTATCCAAAAACTATCAATAGTACCCGAAAACACACTATTGGTAACGCCTAGTGTATCATAAGAAAACTTATCATTCAAGTCATATGTTGCTATCACTTCATTGCTATTGGCTTTAAATAATTTGGCATTTATTCTCCTACCTATAGACTCTACTAAATATATCCCCGATGTGTCCTCCAATGAAATATAAACGGCAGATTTTTCAGATATTATTGCTCCGGAAGTGAAGGTAGAATCTCCTAATAAAATAGATATCTCTGGACCTTCTGTGTCACAATCCTCTTCGTTACAAACTAATTGAGATGAGGTTCTGAAATAAACATTTTTATATGCTCCTGATGCCGAGCTGGTGCTGTCTTGATTGAATGCGTGTAAACTTATTTTTCTAAATTCATTGTCTTTAATACCATTGAGGTTAGGCATAATAAAGTTAAAAGCATATTTCCCTTCTATCACTTTTACTCTAGCTTTGAACAACACACTTTCCCTCACATGGTAATTTGTAATACTATTATCTTCAGTCCCCCCACCTAGGTGTCCTAGTGTTTGTTTTGAACTTGGAATATCGTATATGACCACATCCAAATTACCATTAAAATCACTCGAAAACACTCCTTCTTGTTCGACCTGTCCTTCTACTGTTATGAGCTCAAAGGAATTCAGTGTATCATTTTCATTTGTATTGTACAAGACTCCATTGATCGAATCTATAGTTACAACTTTTTTAGGAATTCTCAACCTCATGGAAGGGTCTCCTAACAAGGAAAAGTTTCTGTTTTCATAAGGAAAAGTTTGATTTTGATACGTATTGTTTTTTGCCTCAAAATAGATATCTCCTAATGTAACAATTCGGCTATTCGCAGCTTTTTGTATAAATGAAGAATAAAAATTTTCAACCATCACTTCATTAGAACTTGCAAATACTAAACGAGTAGGAGACAGCATTGCTATACCTCCACCTTGGCTAAACAAAACAGCATCCGCACCTGTGGTTGGGTTTTGCGGTCTGTCAAATTTACCAAAACTACAACTGCCAATGATGACTATGGGTAGTCTGTAAGGGTCTGTCCAGGATTGAGAGATAATGTCCGCAGACATCGCTCCCTCTACAGTGAGCTTAGTGCTAGAGCCATGACCAAAGAAAGTAAGCAATAATGCACCTTCAACCATACTAGAATCTATATCACTCTGTATTCCTACAGCGGAAACACTACTGCCTGTTGAAGAAGCTTCTTGAGGATAGCTATCTATATAAAACTTGTTTGTAGTAAATCCCACAGAAGAGGTGTCTATTGCCCATGAAGGCACTCCTTCTGCCACATTCAAAAAAATCTCGTTATCTCCATCATCCGCTACCAAAACTGTTTTAGTTTCCCAACTCCCCTTACCTAGAGAGGAGTTATCATAATCTTTCAATTTTTTCACAATAGTTTGCATATCTTCTATTGTTCTCAAAGGTATTCTACCTACCGCTAGTTCTAAATCTGCTCCTCCATCAGAATCTAACCACTCCCCTTCACCATCTTCTAACAAAGCATAGTAATCGTCAGATTGATATGTATAAATATTATTATTCCATACACGAGACTGATAAGTAGGAATATAACTAGCATAATCATACCTAGTTACGGCATGTTTATAATCAAAACTTCCATCTCCAAATAGTAACACATACTTCATGAGTGCTGGATCTTTGTCATAGAGCATTCTCAAAAAGTTTCTAATAGCCGTAGGATCTTGTCGCCCTGCCGAAAACTCGTTAAATATTTCTCCTACCTTTACTACTTGCGTACTAATTCCATACTGTGAAGAACGGTAGTCTGCTAGCTCTTCTGCACCTTCATTAAACTTTTCATGTGTAATGATAACGAGCTCTGTTGGTTGTTTTGCATGTAGATTTTGGTTATCTTTTTGATGTAAAAATACAGGTTTTCTTTCAATGAGTGTTTTATCAAAGACTAGATACTCATTGACTTTTTCTGTATTGGTGGATGTGAACAACTGAGATGTTAAGTCAAAAAGTTGATTTTTGACCTCTGTTACAGAAGTAATATCCCAAATGAGGTGACTAGATGTAAGCCCAGAAAACTGATAACTTGTACTCTCTCCTATGCTTGCAAGAGATCTAAATGACATAGGTTCACTAGCCGCTATCAACCCTCTTGAATAATACAGCTCTAACCAGTCTAAGTTCATCTCGAAAATCAAACTACTCTTATTTTCAATAGCAATACTATTATTATCACCGTTAAGCAACAGAGAGGGTGAGAACTCTTCTTCTCCAATAGTATAGTTATAAACATTATAATGATACCCATTAGCGCTAGGTATTTGAGCGCTTACAACTTCAGTTTGGTTTATTGAAATTGTAAAATCTAATATCTCTTGATTATAGTACTGAGCTACAGAATAGGCAAGGGTGGCGTTACTTGTAGTAGAAACATTGGAGATACCTGTTAGACTTATTTCTTCATCTTTGCCTCTGTCTATTTCTATCCCCAAAAGATTTCTGCCTGTAGCTAAGCCTTCATTCCTTGGCAATACCGTCTCTTTTTCATAATGAATGTGCTCATCAAAATGCGTAATTACATGTGAGGATGTTGACTCATTTACGATATCTTCAATTAAAGTGTGCTCACTTACATCATCTATAGTCAAATAATAAAAAGAAGAATCTGAATAAGGGTTTAGATTATATACAAATGAAGTATCCGTATAGTCTATCCCCCATTTACTTGCAAAAGAAGCATAAAATAGAATATAGTCTGAAGTGTTGAACTGCAAGTCTGTAGCTCCTTCTATATAAAGTGGTATCTCTACTAAGTCGTCTATCGTCTCAGAGGTATATCCTTGTGGTAGCGCTGCTCCTAATGCTCCTCCGTATAGTTTAATGTGATTGGGATCTATGTTGCTGGGGTCTATTCCCATTTGTAGAAGTAAGTTGTAGTCTATTTTATAGACTTGACCAGAGATATTATAGTCATCACCATTTGGGATAACAGCGAGCTTATACCACGCCCCAGTAGAAAGCACTGAATTTTCAACAAAGTCAATAGCGCTTGCGCTATAAGACAATAGAAGTAATGTCAAAAAAACAATATTTTTCTTTAAGCTATCCAATTTAATCATAAATTAACATGCTGCTCTCTTTAACAATAAATAGTAGAGCAAAGCCTTCTTGTAAGAAAAGACAGCTATTCTACTACATCTCATCGTTAAACTAAAATCACTCTTTTTTTATAATTTACAGTTATTTTTATCCTGCCTACTTATCACTAATTTTTGATATTATTTAGAAAGAATTAGTATGCGACAACTAGCCTCTTGGAGGCTTGTAAGCTTTGCCCCTCTGTAGTAATGATTTTGACTCTGTATGAATAGACACCTGGACTAACTTTTGCTCCAAAATCGTTAGTCCCTAACCATTCTATAGCATCTCTTTCTCCTGATTCTCCAGCGAAACTTTCCTCTAAGGTAGCAACAATTATACCCGACTGATCTAATATTTCTACAAATACTGTATGTGCCACATCTAGATACTCATGTATTACTTCAATCTGGAAATTATCATCCAAAGGATTAAATGGATTAGGCAAGGCTGACATCTCTACATCGTCTTCGATAATGAAATAAACAGTTTGAGAACCGACATTATCCCTCAAGTCCCAAGCTCTCACGGTAAGACTGTATATACCTGGTGTTAACTTATTTAGACCTTGATTGATGTATGTGCCTGTTATTTTACCTGTGGAATCACTATTTAAATCATTCTGATAATAAGATCTCAAATCATAGGTGATAAGTACTCTTGTTGTATCGGAAAGATTGCGAACTTCGGCTGTAATCCCTCTACTTATAGATTGCGGGGAAGTATTGATTCCGGATTCGTCACTTAAGGATATAAATACTGGTGCTACATCGCTTACTACATCACCTGAATTGAAATTTTGATTATCAATGGTAATCGTAATGTCAGGACCTTGATTATCACAAAACTCACATTGACTTTGAGTCTGAAATTGGTATTGTATATTTGTGTAAGCACCTGAAGCTGTCGCTGAGGAATCTTCGTTATATGCATATAAACTTATCTTACCTACTTCTCCCTCGTCTAATTCAAATACATATTTGGGCATTACTATATCAAAACTAAATTCCCCATCTACAACAGTATAGCTTCCTTTAAAATAAGCATTTTCTCTTTTTTTATAATCTGTTACATTATTGTATTCTTCTCCACTACCTTGATGACCTATCGTTTGGTATGTGCTAGGTTGGTCGTAAACTACTACATCTACTACACCATTGAATGCACTTGACAACTGTCCTTTGTCGGTTATTTTACCTTTGACAGTAAATAGGTCAAATGACCTCAGCGTATCATTTACTTCTGCATCAAAAGATACTCCGTTAATTGAGTCTATAGAAATAACTTTCTTAGGTACACGCAGGCGCATAGAAGGGTCTCCCAAAAAGGAAAAACCTCTATTGGCATAGGTATATCCTTGCTCTACGTAGGTTTGATTTTTTGCTTGTTTATAGATATCTCCCAAAGTGGCATATCTATCTTTGGCAAGATTTTCTGTTATGGATTCGTATAGGTTGTCAAGCATACGCTCATTAGCACTAGCAAAAACAAAACGCGTAGGTGAAAAGATCGCTATCCCTCCACCTTTACTAAATAAAACAGCATCTGATCCTGTAAAGGTAAAACTTGGATGGTCAAACTTACCAAAGCTACAGCTTCCTATAATAATGACAGGTAATTTATACTCGTTATTCCAATTCTCATTTATATCTTGAGGTGAGGTTACTTCCTCGGAGGTAAGTTTACTAGTAGAGCCATGTCCCAAAAAGGAAAAGAATAATGCTCCATCTTCAACCGCTTGATGTATAGCGTCTGTCATGCCTACCACCTCAATTCCATTGCCAGTAGAAGTAGCTTGCTGAATGAAATTATCTAGATAAAGCTTTTGTGTAATAAAATTTAACGATGAAGTATCCATGC
>WTJX01000291.1 GCA_011524675.1 Cytophagales bacterium | reverse complement strand
GATACAATGTAGCAACGAAGAGCAGGTATGGAACTCAGATATCATCAAAATACCGATACACATATCTCCACCTTTTTGGCTACAAATATGGTTTATCATTATTGTGATACTCGTTATAATAGCGATCATTCTTTTATACATTCATTTTTCTGTAAGACAAATAACTAAAAAGAAAGAGTTTGTATTGAAGTTAGAACTAGAGAAAAGATTGAGAGAAACAGATCAAGAAAAAATAAAGTTTTTCACCAATGTTTCGCATGACCTCAAGACACCTCTCACGATGATTAGCGAGCCTTTGGAAAAAATGTTGCAGCAAGAAACATCAGAAGACGAAAGAGAGTTTTTATTGCAGACAGTATCAAAGAACACCAACAGATTGATAAAACTCATAGACAAAGTACTAGACTTTAGTACAGTACAATATGATGGACTGACGCTCAACATTCAAAAGGTAAACTTTATAGACTTTTTAGAAAACATTATAAAAAGCTTGTCTTTTGAGAAAAAACGAAAAGATTTACACCTCGCATTAGAAACTAATGAGAAAGAGCTTTTTTTATATATTGACAAAGAAAAAATAGAAAGGGTTATCTTCAACATACTTTCCAATGCTTTCAAACACACTCAGGCCAAAGACAGCATCATACTAAGTATAACTAAAAATGATGAAAACAAGTTTGTAGAACTGAGTGTCAAAGATTCTGGTAAGGGAATTAGAAAAGAACAACTGAACAACTTGTTTACCCGTTTTTATCAAACAGATCAACATAAAGAAGGGCAAGGCATAGGGCTTTCTATCGTAAAAGAATACATAGAAGCACACCAAGGAAAAGTAAGTATAGATAGTGAATATGGTAAAGGGACAGAAGTAAAAATAAAGCTACCTATCGAAGAGCATACTCAGGTTACTAATAATGCAATACTTACAAAACCTTCTAATCCGGAGCAAAAACTTGAGCATTCAATACTCATTGTAGAAGATGATGAAGAACTAAGGACATACCTTAGTTATGAGTTGTCTAGTGAGTATAAGCTTTATACTGCCAAAAATGGAAAAAGAGGTATAGAGATAGCTAAAGATCAACTTCCAGACATCATCATTACAGATTTTATGATGCCTGAGGTATCGGGAATGGAACTATGCCAAAACTTAAAAGCAGATATAAAAACGTCTCATATTCCTATCATCATGATTACTGCCATAGGAGAAAGTGAACAAAACTTACTCAAAAGTGGTGCTAATGACTTTATAACTAAGCCGTTCAAAACGAATAACCTAAAGCTAAAGATAAAGAATCTGATTACTACGCTTCAAAGTACCAAAGACTGGGTTGAGAGAGAATTATCGCTGAAACCACAAAATCAAACAGAGGTAGAATCTGAAGAAACTAAATTTATCAAAAAGTTGATGCTTGTCATAGAAGAAAAATTCATTCAAGAAAAACTAGACATCAATATTTTGACAATGGAGATGGGAATGTCCAAAAGTAACCTTTATAAAAAGGTATCTCAGCTTACTGGATATACAGTCAACGAATTGATTACGTCTATTAAGCTCAAAAAAGCCGCGGAGCTTATTGTTAAGACCAATTATACTTTTTCTGAAATCATCAATACCTTAGGCTATAGTGATTTAAAACACTTTAGAGGACTATTCAAAAGTAAGTATAACATGACGATGCAAGAATATAAAAAGAAAAACACCTAAGTATCATTTACTAATATTTTTCCCCCTTTCGGGAAATAAAATCGTGCCGTAACAAAAAGAATAAAATTGAAAAGAAGGTATCAACTCTTTTCAAAAAAACGTAAATTACTAGAAGGCTTTGCATAACTAAGGTTTTGTACTTAGTCAAGGCTTTCAAAATTTTAAACCCGCAGTTTACTGCTTGTAAATGAGGATTTTAAAATTTTGTATAAGGCTGAATAAGTGCAAAAGATGGTTTTGCAAAGCCTTCTACTATTCTTCTTTTAAAAAATACATCTATGATTATTGCAAACCCTATATACGACGTTGTATTTAAAAAA
>WTJX01000365.1 GCA_011524675.1 Cytophagales bacterium | reverse complement strand
GGAAAAATGAAGGAAGACTTCCCTCAAAACTTATTGTTTTTTGACTTTTTATTTATAAACCAGAAATCCCTGGTTTTACATAACTAAGGTCTTGTGATTTCTCCACTCTATATCAACTTATCTCGCGCATGTATAACTACAATAAGTAAATTTTAAACATGCACTTAACAAACAATGTTTTTTTAAACCATAAAATTAAGCTAATATTTATAAAAAGCCGAATAGCGCGCAAATAGAATATTCGTCGAGAAATACAGTGCAATAAAAGGCAAAATGAAAAAAAATAAATAATTCTTTATGTTTTTGTTTGTAATAGGTATAAGTTTGTCTCGGTAAAATCCTGTCTCATAGGAGACGTGTAATAAAAACAAGCTTATTTAATCATGAAAAAAATAACATTGATATTGACAGCTGTTCTTTTTGGAACAGTATCTATCAACGCTCAAGAGCAAGAGTACGCACCGTTAGTGCTTTCGGGTTCTGTTGATACATATTACAAGTATGACTTTGCAAAAGCTAGCGATCGAATCCCTACAAGCTTTGCAGGAGATCATAACTCATTTTCTTTGGGTATGGTAAATTTGATTTTCAGCAAAGAATTCAATAAAGTATCTTTTGTGGCTGATGTATCTTTTGGTCCTAGAAGCGCAAACTCTCTACCTGTTGAATATGCAAACATTCAGAACATGTATGCTTCTTATGCTCTATGTGATGCTGCCTCTGTGAGCTTAGGTTATATGGGTACTTTTGTAGGTTATGAGGTGATCTCTCCGGTAGATAACTTTAACTACTCTACTTCTTACCTATTTAGTTATGGTCCTTTCCAAAATGCAGGTGCAAAAATAGACATCTCTTTAGGTGATAACATTGATTTGATGGTTGGTGCTTTCAATGACTTAAATCAAATATCAAATACTGGTTTTGTAGATTTGGGTGCTCAGTTGCACATCGCTCCAAGCCAATCGATTGATTTATACATTAACTACCTCAACAGCGCTGATAAGGCTACTGAAGATGATGGTGACCTTATTCCTTCTTTTGATATCTTAGATTTGACTGCTGGATTTCAGCTTACAGATAAATTATACGTAGGATTAAACGCTGCTAAAACTTGGTTAAACGATAACGATGGTGGTAACTACTTCAAGCTAGAAAGTAAAGGAAAAGAGTCTGGTTACTATGGTGTAGCACTTTATCCTCAGTATGCCATCAATGACGTACTTAGCTTAGGTCTAAGATATGAGTACTTCGAAGAGCAAAATGACAATGCAACGATTAGCTCTTTCACTGGTTCTGCAAATATTTCTTTAGGAGAGTTGACTTTGATACCAGAGTATAGATTTGACTATAACGGAGACCAAAATTTGGATTCCAAATTCAACGCCAATGCAGCACAAGCTAGTTTGGCAGCAGTGTATTCTTTCTAAGAATTAAGCCTTCTAATAAAAAAAGCCTAGCATATCTATTATGCTAGGCTTTTTTTATAGTTTAGAAAGAAAATATAGTAAAGCAAAAACTAAATTACTGCTTAATAGTACCAAGTACCACAATAAGAAAAGTATAAAAAAGGTACTGTGCTAACTTTTTAGTACTCAAATAACTTAAAAGAAACCAATCTTGGTACTTGGTACTTGGTACTTGGTACTTTGTACCTTGTACTTAATACAGACTTTTTGTAAAAAGCGGAATAGTCGATTTTAATGTAAACTAGCTTTTTATCTACTATATTATACTTAGTATTTTCTACTTTTCTATTCTTCCCCTGTAATACTCTTTTTGATGTATTTACCTACTACCTGTACAATCTTAGATTCTGAATAAGATGTGTCAACATTGACAAAGTTCCCTGTGAAAGAGGTAAATATCTGATGTCCTGCTTCGTGCAGTAAATCTTCAAATGTTTTCTTTGAATACTGATAAGCTAAAGAAGTTAACTCTTGACGCGAATATTGTTTCTCTCTCGAAAAATTGTTTACAATGTATTGGTCAAAGGTAAAAGGTGGCTTACCCTCTGGCTTATAGACCGTAGCATATATCTCTTGCGCCTTAACTAAAGTAGGTAACATTGGGCCCCAAAATTCAGGGTCTATTTCTAACTCTACTGCCAAAAAAGCAAATTCAGTAAAGAGAAAGCAGTAAGCAGACAGAGGCTGAGTGAAATGGTTGTTTTCTAGTTTTAAGCTACCATTACAATACATGGTAAATGCTTCGTCCATTTGCTCCATGTTTAGCTCATCTGTACCGTCTTTTATGAAATGCTTAGCAAATAGGTCTATATATACAGACGATAAGTATTCTACATAGGCATTGGCATTTGTTTGTCTTAAGAAGTCATCTTCTGCTTCTCTTCCTTTTTGGAAGGCAAAACCTCTAGACAAAAAACGCTGAAACAATAAATCATTTACCTCAGAGATAGCAGTAGTCCTCATGATACTATCTTCTAGAGAAACTTGCTCTTCTTCTAAATAGCCTACTTCGGATAAGTATTTTCTGATGTCAAAAAAGAAGTTATGGTATTTTTTATGAATGGGGTTAGTGATCTTGTCAAATACCTCTTTTTGTTTTGAAAAAAGCATTCCAAATATCGTCCCTGTACTTTTTTTCTTTTCTATTTCGTTTTGAGATACATTATACTCTATACCCGCTAGGGATATAGGCTCTCCTTCGTAATACACAAAAAGTGTAAATGTTTTTTCTTCACTTTCGTAGCCATCTATATCAATCAGCACAGACTTTTTACCAATCAATTCAAACGATAGGTCATAAAAATCATCTAGCTTAATACTAACAAGGGTAGAGCTAGTGATAAAGAAGTGGAGAATACAGTTTTTTGTATCTCGTGAGTTTATCTGAATCTTTCTAACCAAAAGCATAAGTCCATAAGTATATATTCGTCATCTAAAATTACACAATATAAATTAGATAGATCGTTCTAAGTCGTAATTTTAGATAAAAAATAGTAAAATCACTTCAAATTGGTAAAGTTAATAGTCCATGAAGTTTGAAATATGAGCTCTGCGCTACTCATTGAGTTCTAGGTTGTAAATTTTAAGTGCTACGTTTTTTTTACAATTAATCACTAAAAAAACTCATCATTCACGTCTTTAAGTCTGTAAGTCACTGCGTCAGTACGTTTTAAAATCGTAAATAGTCAATTGCTTAATCGTCAATTGAAATCGTTATACTTTGTACTTATCAGTAAAACGCTACCCTTCCAATCCAAACGACATCCCCTCCCCACATACTGTCTCGTCCCTAAAAACAGATTAAAGTGTATTTTCTTAACGCTTCCGCTCTCTTTAATCTTTAATCTTTGATCTCTCCCCGCATACTGGCTCGTCGCTTAAAATAGACTAAGGTCTATTTTCTTAACGCTTCCGCCCTCTTTTTGCCACTTTCGTGGAATAAAATCCTGCTGTGAACGTCCTTACGTCGGTACGTCAATAAGTCTTTCCTTCTTTTGTCTTATA
The DNA here is from genome assembly GCA_011524675.1 of Cytophagales bacterium. Classification (GTDB taxonomy): domain Bacteria; phylum Bacteroidota; class Bacteroidia; order Cytophagales; family JAAEPT01; genus WTJX01. The sequence continues at coordinate 3,215 of WTJX01000365.1, read as the reverse complement.
GTCTTAATGTCTTATAATCTGAAAATAGTAAAAACTCATATAACTATAAATATTATTATCATCATTTGTAAGATATTATTAGTAATTTCTATGATTTATAAAAAAAAATCAATAATATCACATCGTAACTTACATAATCCAATTTATTATGACCCCTCAAAGTCAATTGGCTTTCCTATTAGTTGTGAAGGAAGACAACTACGATCAGTTGTGTTTAGACCTAGATGAAATAGCAAAAGACTCAGCTAATAATGCCATTTTTCCTTTTTCAAATTCTAAGAGTACACATTTTGCTCGTTGGCTTATCATGCCAAGTAAAGAAAAAGATAGATATTACCTTGTTTTCTCTTCTAACTATGACGGTCAGTCACGCAAAGCACATCTAGAAGAATGGTTTGAAACCAACGAAACGGGTTTTGATCGTCTTTTGAGTCATTGTGAAGGATATGACGCTTCAGCTTCTAAAGCACAGAAAGTCAAATTCTTAAGCAAAAACTTCAAAAAGCCTGCTGCCTTCTATATAGGAACGAGGGGGCATAGTGTACAAGACGTGGAGCGAGATTTTAAACTCAGGAACTACATACGTGATTTTTTAGACACCAAAAACTATAGTGTAGGGCAAGAAAAACAAGTAGTACAAGACGTGCGTCAGCTAGTATCCACTTCAGAAGAGTTCAAATGGGCAATGAAAAAAACATCCTATTCCTTTGCTTACCGACTAAAGAAAACATTCCAAAAAATCTATGATTATACATTGTTAGCACTATTTGCCTTAGTATTTATTGTAGGTATTTTGGGTATCGTATTAGTTCCGTTATTCATAGTCTTTGGTGTAAAAACTAGCTTGATTATAGCATTGGGTGTATTGACTTTGTGGGTTATCTATGTGATCGTAACGCTTCGTATCAAAGAAACCGAAGACGGTGTAAGTCATGCACGCATATCGTTGGAGAGAGCAGAGGCTTTAGGAAAAGTAGAAGACCTTTATTTACAAAACCAAATGACACACTTGGTTGCCATCAAAGCAGGTAGTTTCAGAGCGGCAACGCAGCGTATAGCCTTGTGGGGAATATATGTATTGGCAAAGCATTATTTTAACAAAGGCACTTTAGGAGGTATTCCTTCCATTCACTTTGCCCGTTGGATCATTGTAGATAAGCGATTACTTTTTTTCAGCAATTTTGATGCTAGCTGGATGAACTACCTCGGCGACTTCATAGACAAAGCATCAGTCGGGCTTACGGCAGCATGGAGTTCTACAGAAGGATTTCCAAAAACCAAGTTTTTAGCTTTTGGCGGAGCTACCATGGCAGACCGCTTTAAGCGATGGGCAAGAAACTTACAGATCCCTACACAAGTATGGTATTCGGCATATCCTAACTACTCTGTAGAAAATATCAACACCAATGCCAAAATAAGGCAAGGACTGTCCGCCAACTTGTCCAGTAGCAAAGCTTGCAAGCAATGGCTAGCGCTACTATAATATAAGAAGGCTTTGCAAAACCGTCTTTTACAAAGCCTTCTATAACTCTATATTGTTGGTCTTAGGGTATTCTCATCAACTATACCCTAGCTGTGTTAAGCTTTCCTTATCTAATCAAGGATCAGACAAACTATTGTTTCCCATTTTATTACATCTATTCAATAAAGATAAAAAATTTCACTTATGAATGTATTTTCAGAAGAAGATCATAAAGACATACAAGGACTTGTATTGTTTGGTTATGCCCATGCAAAGTCTGCCAAATACCTTTTGTTAGAATTTACTGACGTACCAAAAAGTAAACAATGGCTTTCTACTATTGCAGAAGAAATCACTAGAAAATCCAAGGTGTTTGACAAAAAGCGAGAAGTATTCAACATTGCTTTTACGTACCAAGGATTTCAAGCGTTAGGCTTGCCACAGAAAGTTTTAAGCCAATTTGACCATGAATTTATAGAAGGCATTGACACGCCCCATCGTAACCGTGTGTTGGGAGATTTAGGAAAAAATGCACCCGAAAACTGGCATTGGGGTGGGAAACATAATGCTTCTGTCCATGCGGTATTGTGTGTATTTGGTAAAGGCGATGCTGAGTTAGCCGAAAATGAGCAAGCTAGAAAAAAAGAACTAGCAGAGGCAAATATCAAAGTCATTCACGAGATGGATGCCATCAGCTTACCAGACAATAAAGAACACTTTGGTTTTCGTGACGGGATTTCAGAACCTGTATTGGAAGGTACTGTCAAGCATAAAACCAATTCTAATACAGACAATGTAGTAAAGTTGGGTGAGTTTGTGCTTGGCTTTGAGAACGAATACAATGAAGTGAATAGTTCTCCTTTGGTATTGCCTTCTGAAGACGAACAAGACATTCTCCCATATCGTGAAAGTTACAAAGACTTTGGACGTAATGGTTCTTATATGGTGTTTCGCCAGTTAAAACAAAATGTACAGGAGTTTTGGAAATACATGGACGAGCAATCCGAAGGAAATGAAGAGATGGTGAAGCTTGCTACTAAGATGGTAGGAAGGTGGCCAAGCGGTGCGCCATTGACCAAACATCCCGATGCTGATCCGTATGACAACGGTCAGACGACCAATGATGATAGTTTTGGCTATCGCACTAGTGATGCTGATGGGCATAAGTGTCCTATCGGTTCGCATTTGAGACGCAGCAACCCACGCGATGCTTTAGCAGATACTTCCAACGCACAGGAATCTACTATGCTAGTCAATAGGCATCGTATTCTGAGGAGAGGTAGAGCCTATGGTCAACCTTCTTCGGAAACTATGCTACCCGAAGAACTCAAAAACAATAGTCCAAAGGAAGAGACAGGCTTACATTTTATTTGCTTCAATGGCAATTTGGCAACTCAGTTTGAATTTGTGCAACACACATGGTTAAATAGGGCGACTTTTGCAGGCTTGTACAACTGTCCCGATCCATTATTAGGGGTGCTAGAGCCTCATCCGACTATGGATCCTAATATTGATAATACATTTACGGTAGAAGGCTGCCCTGTAAGCAAACGATACAAGGATATCCCTCAGTTTGTAGAAACGGTAGGAGGAGAATACTTTTTTATGCCTAGCATCAGAGCAATCAAATATTTGGCATCTCTAGAATAAGACGATAAGACTCTTAGACCATTAGACTTTGAGAAGTAAGATTTTAGACAAAAGACATAAGACGTATTGACATAGCGATAGCGACATAAGGACGTTCGCAGCA
>WTJX01000266.1 GCA_011524675.1 Cytophagales bacterium | reverse complement strand
GGATAGTAGGCTACGATCTTTCATCTTCTGAAAACAATAAGAAAAGTGCCTCAGGATTCCATTCCACGAAAGTGGCTTTATAAAATGAAAAAAATTAAGAGAATGAAAAAATGAATTTTTATAGTGATAAGTGATTAATATACTTTGTGCTCAATACTAACGGCTAAATACTCAGAAAAACTTGAATACATAAACACATGAAAACTTGAACACTTGAAAACTTGAACACATAAACACAAGAACACTTGAACACATGTTAAAAATCTCTTCCTTCTTTTCTATATTCTTTACGGATGCCGTGCTCTATATCTTTGAGCAATATCGTTTTTGTATCTCTTTCTACAGCTTTGATGGCACAGTGTCGCAGTACATTGGTAATAGCACCCCCACTAATTTTGTATTGTTGCGCTATTTGGTAAAAATCTATTTTTTCTTCTAATATCATAGGAGCCTTGAAAGCCTGCTTCCAAAGCTGATGCCGTTGCTGTTCGTTGGGTAGCGGAAAGTGGAGCATAGACTGAAAACGACGGGCAAAGGCATCGTCCAAATTTCCCTTAAGGTTACTTGCTAGCAAAATGATACCGTCATAATCCTCTATTCGCTGCAATAGGTAAGCAATCTCTTGGTTTGCACTTCTGTCATTTGATGAGGAAGTAGCCGTTCTTTTGCCGAATAGTGCATCTGCTTCATCAAAAAACAATACCCATTGTTTACTTTCTGCTTGGTCAAATACTTTAGAAAGGTTTTTTTGTGTTTCACCGATATACTTAGATACGATCAAAGACAAATCGACACGATATACTTCTAAACCTAATTTTTTTCCTATTAGGCTAGCCGTGAGTGTTTTTCCAGTACCGGGAGGACCATAAAACAACGCTCTATACCCTTTTTTGAGGTGCTTACTCAGCCCCCAGTCTTGCATAAGCGTTTTGTTATGCTTTATCCATACGGTGATGTCTTCTAGCTCTTCTTTGAGGTAATCTTCTAATACCAAATCGTTCCAACCCAAGGAAGTGGTAATAGGCTTAGCAGGAAAGCTTGGTGAATACTTCGCTTTGTATTCCTCTCCCAGTGTGAGCAAGGAGAGATATTCTTCGGATACCGTAAGCGGACTGCTCCATTGTGATTCTCCGTGTGTACTTTGCTTTGCCCCTATGCTCAAAATATTTTGATGATAAAAAAAGTGTGTTTGGGTTAGCAGGGCTGTAATCTCAAAACGCTTGGCAAGATCTTCTCCTGCGAGTATGAATGATAGGGTTTCTCCAGTGGGAAGGAAACCACTATGACTGTCTCCACTGATACCGCCAAATTCTGTGTAGCCTCTGGCGTAACTTTCATTTTTGGTATAAAAGATATCTAATGCACTAGGTTTTATATGTGGCGCAAGTGCCAAAATAAGGGTCAGGCGTTCTGCAAAGCTATAGTTTCTTACTGCCTGAGCATAAGGTGATACGTCTGCCGATAGGTCTGGCGGTGATAGCTCTTCTATACTTTGATATTTGGTTTCGTGCTTAAAATAGAGTTCTATTCTTACATCTACTACTGCCATGAACCAGTCCAGTTCATTGGCTAATGTTTGAGCGTTTTGTGTTAGTAATTCCATGAAACATTCACTATTTTCTTCATCCATTTAAAATGCACCGTAGCAAAACTCCAAGGTATGCTATTGAGCAATACATCTAGCGTTTTGTTTTCGACCCTTAGTTCAAAGTAAGTATCCTTCTCGTATAAAATGCCCTGTCGTTGAAAAAAAGTTTCTTGCATGGCTTGCACTGTAGTGTCTGACAATTGCGTCCAATTTGATTTTAATCCATTGAGTAAACTTGCCGATATTTCCTTTTCTTTTGGACTCAATGCTATCTGACTATCTATTGGAATGGGAGTCTCTAGCCCACAGATCACCTTATTCAAAAACAAACTTTCCTCGGTATAAGTGCCGTCCCCCATGACAAGGTATTGCATGAGTTGTATTGCCCTTATGCGCTCTCCTATTCCTTTGAACTCCTCTCCTTCTATCAGCTCCAACATACTAAAATATTGTTTGAGAAATGGCCATAAAATGACTAGTCCGGCATTAGGCACGAAGATACCCTCTGCCTTCAAAGCTTCATCCTCCACATGCCTAAGGCTTGGCTCTTCTACGGTAAGTATTTCCTTCTTTTCTATGATCTCATTTTTCTCTTCTTTTTCAGTAAGACTATTCGGCACATGCTGCTGCTGTCTATATTTAGAAAATGAAAGCGCTAATGTACTCACAAAAGTAGTCTGCTGTGCAGCGATTGGCTCTGCTAGCGTAGCGCATAAGGTCGTTTTATCCATTGCACTTATCACCGAAAGGTGATCCAAAAGCTTTCCCAAAAAAGCATGTTTGTTTGGCTGTTTTTCTTGCAATAGGTAGGTAATACTAAAAATATTAAGCAATTGATACAGTTCATGAGTAGAAAAAGCAGAAAAAACAGTGGACAATTTATGGAAGTCAATAAGGTAATTTTTGATGAAATAACTCTTCTGATCCAATAGGCTAGATAGCCATTCGTCTTGTTCTTTGAGCGTCAGTTGCTGGCAAAACTGTTTGAGTTCATGATCTTTCAATTCCAAATAATGAAACAGCTTTCTGATATGTTGTACCGAAAAAGATTGACTGTTTTTCATCCATTCAGCATAATAACGCTTATGTATAAAAGTCCATTCGGGCTGTCTCTTGAAACTATAGACGAGATAAAATAGAGGGTATAGTACAGGATCAAAACTTTGTTTTGTAATTGTTTGTACTTCTATCCACGCACGTTTTACCTCATCATAAGCTTGCGTAGCCTCCTTTTGTTGCTTGTCATAGTCTTTTTTGAGGTCTTTGATAAGATGAGACATACTACTTTTTTGAAGTGTAGGCATTTGCTCGTTTAGCTCAATAAAAGCTTTAAAAAGCTGCTCAAAGGAAGTATTGAAGTGATTTGCCAATTGTTGTAGCGTACGCATGACAAATGATTTCATATTGAAATACGAACCCCTCTCTTGCAATAAACTACTAATGATGATATACCATTTTTCGTTACTGAAATGTGATGCCTGCATATGTATCTGTTTGTTGTTTTGCAATAACTGTAAGCTATGAGCATAGTATTGTATGTTTGATGCCTGTGCTGGCAATAATAGTGTTACCATGCTGAGCTTCGCTTTTTCACTCAGCTTGCTTAGGCTAAACTTTTTCTGTGCTACAGAAGACAAGTGTAGGTAGAGCTTTTCTTTCAATTCGGTAGCATGACTGCTTGCTAGTTCCAAAAATATAGACTGAAAAGAGGCAAGCTTCAGCCCTTCCCTATCACCCCACCAAGGCGTTTTCATCATTTTCATCACATAATAAAACCAATCACGTTTAAGTCGATCACTCTCACCTGCTTCATCTGCTATAGGCGTATATGGTTCTTTTTCATTCTCCAACATATGCAATACTGTGATCAAGTCTGCCCCCTGTGTATGCCTATTGAGCTGTGCCATAGCGTTCAACACACTTTCAAACAAGGTATCATAGGCGATATTAAAATGTGCTGCCAAGTGATATAAGGTCGCTTTGACAAATGATTTGAGATTAAACAGCGAACCCCTATCTACAAGAAGAGCCGTAAAAATAAATTCCCATTTCAATTCACTAAACTGCCTATGGCTAGTAGGTATAGCTATTTGGTCTTTCTCTTTGAGTGTTTGCAATTGGTCAGCAAAAGAAATGATTTGCGTAGCAGATGAAGGCTCTAGCAGATGTACAAGCGTTTTCCTTTGTGATACTTGCAACATCGCTATTACTCTTTTTCTTATAGCCTTATGTTCTGCCTTTCTTCTTATAAAATATATAAAATTGGGTGAAGGTAAAACATTCTTAAGAAAAGATAAGAGATCACTATATGTAAACACCTGATAATCAACCAATAAACTACCATTCGTTAAATAATAATACAGCGCAGGTATAGCTACATTGTGTTGTTGTGATACGTCATTACTGACCTCATAAGCTGTAGGTATGCTCTTACTGATATAAGCTTGCTTGTCTTGTTTTTTCCGCTCTTTTCCCGCTTTGTTTTTTACCAATGAAGTCTCTTGCTGTGCAGTATCATATAGCTCTTTGACGATACTTACTAGCCCCTGTGGAAGCTCTAATATCAACGATAATGCTTGTATAGCAGCATAAAAATGAGCCAAAAAAACAGTAAAATCTTCATTGTAATGCGCCGAAAGCTTGGCTAATAATGACTTTATAAAAACTTTGGTATTGAAATACGAGCCTCGCTCTACAAGCAAATAGGTAAATATAAATTCCCATACTTTATTTCTTACATCCCTCCTATCAGCTTTGACAAATCGTTTTTTTTCGTGCAGTTCAAGCGTATTTTTACCTGTTGCAATAATATAACTTGCCTCCGTAGGCTCAAGCTTTTGAATCAAACGATGAAGTTGTTGATCGCTAAAATGGATCACCACGCGCGCAATAAAAAAAGTAGTCTTAGCCTCTTGCTTGATTAACCTTACTACCTCTTCCTCTTGTTTGCTAGTAACAGCAGCAATAATTTGGCTGAGCGTATATTCTTTGCTTGCCCACCATGGAAAGAAACCGTGTGTAAAAAAATAAGACAATAACGCTATATCTCTCGATTGTGCTTGCGCCAAAGCCTTTTTCTCACGCTCCTTATTTCTATGTTGCGTAGCATGAGTAGCCAAAAAATGAGTCAGCTTTTGGGTCAGCTTATCAACTAATTCATTTTCTAAGTTTTTCTCCGATATACTTCCCAAGTCTAATACTACTTTGTCAAAAGCAATATATTCGTGCTGAGCAGAAAACTCGTCTAGTACGAGAGTGATAGCTTTGGTAAGTGTAGATGAAGACAAAGCACTCAGGCGGTTTTGTAGTTGTGTTGCCTTATTGGCATCATGATATACTACATCAAATACCTGCTTATTGATTAAATGCTGTACCTTATCTTTTGTCATTGAGTATTACGTTTTACGTTCTACGTTTTAGGTTTTAAGTTCTACGTTTTTAGTACAAAGATGTAGTGTAGCCTAAGTCGTTAAAGTCAAGCGTAATTGTACAGAAACGTGCTTTTTTGCCAAGTAGCGATAAATTCGTCAATGGTCTAATCGTAAATTGAAACCACCCATAATTCACAATTCATAACATCAACACTAACCACTTACCACTACTGCTAACGTCCCTATGTATGTTTAATATCTAATAATCTCATAGTCTTAAAATCTTATTGTAAATAGTCAATGGTTCAATCGTAAATTGAAATCACTCATCACTCATAATTCATAACTCAATACTAATCACTAAACTTTTAACTCCGCTAAAGTAAGTTTTCTATTTTATTAATCATCTTTTGAGGGCAAAATTCATGTGATTTCATCTTTGCTTTTTGAGACAATTCTTTATACAAAAGCTTGTTTTCGCTTAGGCTACATATGGTAGATACAAGCTCATCATATCGTCTAGGGTCAATCGTATAGCCCGTAACACCATGATCTACCAATTCTTTAATCCCCCCAACTGGTGGTACTATGGCAGGAATACCATACGCCATGGCTTCCAAAGCCGTAAGCCCAAAGGTTTCTACCCACTGTAGCGGATGCGAAAGGTTCAGTACTACATTTGCCCTTTGATAAAAAGGATGTACATCTGCTTGTGAGGGAAAGACCGTGAGGTTAGCAGAAGACTGGTTTACATCAAAAAAATCATCTATTTCTTTCTGTGTAGCATTTACTACTAGTTCAAACGTACAATGAGGGACACTTTTTGCCAATGCCACAAAAGTACGTACTCCCTTGTATTCTTTAAGAGAACTCAGCATCAATACTTGGAAGCTATGCGCAGTACTAGGTGTATGTGCATGACTCTTGGCTATAAAATCTGCTGACAAAGCATTATATATCACATGACAATTTACTTTTTTGAGTGGTTCTTGTTCATGCAAATAGTGAGATACATAGATAGCTTCGCTTGCCGTTTTTTGAGCTATGAAAAAGAGTAACTTTTTGAATAATCTAGGTTTGATGGAAGTTTCATGTATATGATAAATCACTTTTTTTCGCATAAGCTTAGCTGCTAATGCCGCACCAATAGGCAATACAGTATTGACATAAAACAATACATTTTGCTTGCGGTAACGAAGTAGCATAAAAAAAAGAATAAACTGGCTCATGAAAAAGGAAAATAGCGTACGCCATTTGTTAGGATGCCACTGATACGGAAAATGAAAAGAATTTACTCCTTTGATATGAGAAAGAAAACCTTCCTTACCATTTTTGGAAGTATATAAATCTACTTGATAAGACCGGCCAATCAATGAAGACAATACCTGAGAAAGTATGCGCGGACTACCGCTATAATCATTGAGCAAATGAATACTTACAATGGTTGGTTTCATGTGTTTAAAATGTGTTCAAGTGTTCGTGTTTTCTTGTGTTCAAGTGTTCGTGTGTTTATGTATTCAAGTTTTTCCGAGTATCTAGTCGTCAGTATTGAGTACAAAGTATATTAATCAGTAATCACTAATCTTTAACCACTATAAAAATTCATTTTTTGGACTTGCACGGCGCAACATTTCTTAATTCTTCTTTGATAAAAGCATAAACAGCCAGTCCGTACTACACCTTTCTTTAATCTTTAATCTCTGATCTTTAATCTTTCTTGCCACTTTC
>WTJX01000432.1 GCA_011524675.1 Cytophagales bacterium | reverse complement strand
GAAGGAGAAGATAGCGGTGAAAAGGCAAATCCTAAATGTCCAAATCCAGATGGTAGTTCAAATACTAGGATGGCGAGTGAGGATTGTTGTGAAGAAGAAGAGTTGGCAAATAAATGTAAAGAGAAAATAGAAGAATGTACTCAAACATCTACGTACTATTTTCATTATGATATAGAGAAATGTGAATGTTTATGGAATGAAGGCATTTTAAAGGTCGTTGTAGATACAAAAGAAGGTTATAAGATTGATAAATGTGGAGACTGTCATTCCTTAGATGATCAAATTGAAGATGAAGATAATGATGGTACTCCAGATAAATGTGACAGATGTCCTATTGGTAATGATAATGATGATGATGATGGAGACGGGGTTCCTAACGCCTGTGATGCCTGTGATAAAAGATTTTATCCGTGTGCCTCTGATTGTGATGTTTCATTAGATGATGATGGTGATAATTGGCCTAACTGTGTTGACGTTTGCCCTTTAGGAGATGATCACATTGATACAGATAAGGATGGTATTCCTGACGCTTGTGATAGGTTTGATAATAGACTTGATTCAGATGAAGATGGAGTTTATGATCATGAAGATAAGTGTGAAGGTTATGATGATAATATAGATTCAGATAGTGATGGAGTGCCTGATGGATGTGATTGTGAAGGAGGAGAACTTGATTGTGATGGTATCTGTAATGGACCAAATGTTAAAGGACCTTGTGGGTGCACTCCTTCTGGTGACAACCCAGATGAAGATGGCGATGGTGTATATGACTGTAATGATATCTGTCCAGGACATAATGACAAAGAAGATAGTGATGGTGACGGAGTACCTGATGGATGTGACCATTGCCCTGGTATTGACAACCGAATTGATGAAAATAAAAACGATATCCCCGATTGTTATGAGTGCTCAAGTGGAACATTAGCTGATTGTGAAAATTGTGAAGAAGATATTGAAGAAGCTGAAAAGAGAATTGATGAAACCTTTAGTGATATTGATGAATTAAATCAAGAAAAATCGAAAGCAGCTAATGAATTGAGGTGGTTATTGATTAATATACAAGATTGTTTTAATATAGATATCTACAAAACAATTAAAGAAATTAAAAATTGTCAAGAAGAAAAACAAACCCAAATAGATCAAAAAAAGAATGTTTTATCTGATATAGAGGAAAGTATTTTAGATAAGGAGGACGAGTTACTTAAAATGTATAAAGAACTGAATAGACTAATTGAAAAATGTTACTAATGAAAAATATAAAAAGAATAATTCTCGTAAAGTTTGTTTTACTAACTATTGGGCTAAACGCTCAAAACCATGAAGCTGCCTTAGCTATTTTCAATGATGAGTACTGTATAGAAAGATTGTCATTTGTTAAAAAGGAATTAGAATTGTATAAAATAGATTCAACAATGCCTCCTTCGTTGCAGAAAAGATACTCAAAGTTGAATAAAATGAAAACAGATATGCACATTTCTAATATTCTACATGATAATGTAGATACAAGAAAAATAATTCTTGATACAAATGACCCAATTATTGGGAAAATACTTATAAAAGATAAGAATCATGTAAGGAAATTGTATGAGTATATAAGTACTAACCATGAATCAAAAGCTTTTGGTAGTATTGTTTTACTTTATTTTCTTTTTGATAAAGAACCTTCTAATAACTATTTAAACCTTGTGTTAGAGATGTACAACTACATGAAAGACCAGGCACCTAAGAAACCTTATGGGCAAAATGAAGTACTTGATTATTTATTAAAAGATTTTGCTGGTGACTCAAGGTTAGTACTAGTAGAAGAGTTAAAAGAATACCTATTAGAAGAGGGCTATTTAGAGGAATGATTCTTTTAATAATATTATATTTATTTTGTAAAATGGTTCTATTTATTTAACTGGTCTTACGCATGGAATTTGAAAATAGACTGTTTTTCAGCATTTTACTACCTTGAAAACTTAATGAAATATAGCTTTTACGTAACACCTGTTAGTTAAAGTATAGGTATCGTATTTTAACGAAAATAAACAGGTATAACCAAAAAGCCTTTAGCTATTACAGTTAAGGGCTTTTTTTTATTATGTTTTACGTTTCAGGTTATACGTTTTACGTTTTTTCAAGTAGTCAATCGTCTTGTGTTAATGATTAGCGTTGTACTAATGACTTCGTACACAAAAGGGTAGTAAATCACCTGAAATGTTTAAGTATATATATTCTTTACTACCCTTTAATTAAACATAATATACTAATAATATAGCTATAATAGACATGTAAATCAGATAAAGACAAACATTTCACTCACTATATTTTTTAATTTTTAGATATAATGGTTTTATTGCGTATTCAAACATAGTGTTCAACATTGACAACTATCAGATGAAAAAATTATATAGCCTCATTGCAGAGACAAAGACAAAATCTTTTGAATACGAACCTAGCTTTTATCGTCTTAGCAAGGAAGAAGACAAGCAAGCACTCGAGAAGCTCCTAGAAACACCTGGTTTGATGGTTTTTGATGAATTGAACAATCAACTTAGAGAATTAATCAAAGTCAAAAATCCTACCGTAAAATTTGACGAAACCAACCGCACCTTGATGGAGAACTATGTGCAAAATCATATGGGGGCAACCATTCATATGAATTATGGCGTGTGGGTTTACTATCCGTGGTCTAACAAGCTGGTGCATATCCTAGACGAAGAAGAATATATACAGTTAAGAACAAACCGTAATAAATATAAAATTACAGATGAGGAACAACAAGAACTTTCTATGAAAAAAGTTGGTGTAGTCGGTCTTTCAGTGGGACAATCAGTAGCTTTGACTATGGCAATGGAAAGAAGTTTTGGAGAGTTGCGAATTGCAGATTTTGATATTCTTGAACTTACAAATTATAATCGTATAAGAACAGGAATTCATAACATTGAGATTTCCAAATGTATAGCTGTAGCTAGAGAGATAGCAGAGATTGATCCCTTTTTAAGAGTAATTTGCTATCCGGAAGGAATCAATGAAGAAAATTTAGATGATTTTTTGTCTGAAAATGGACAGCTGAATGTATTAATAGATGAATGTGATTCATTGGATATCAAGATTAAATTACGTAATAAAGCTAGAGAATTGAAAATACCTGTATTAATGGACACTAGCGATAGAGGCATGCTTGATATTGAACGTTTTGACTTAGAACCTACACGCGATTTATTTCATGGTTTAGCAGGGAGTAATAACATAAAAAAGCCCAAAACACAGCAAGAGTTTTTTGAGATGGCAATGAAAATTATTGGTAAAGATACAATGTCAAAAAGAATGAAAGATTCAATAGATGAAGTAGGTAAGTCTATTACAACATGGCCGCAACTGGCTGCTTCTGTAATCTTAGGTGGTGGAGTAACAGCAGAAGCTTATAGAAAAATAGCTTTGGGCAAAAATATTGCTTCCGGAAGGTATTATTTTGATTTTGATGAAATTATCTCTTATAACTAACAGAACAAATATTCTTAAAATGAAAAAAGGTATGCGCGTATTTTTATATTTCTTTATAAGCTCTCTTTGCTATTTCTCTTTAAATGCCACTCCTATTGTCATTGATGGTGATGGGATCACAACTATTAAAGGAGATGTTTTTTATTTTTCTACAGAAGATTCAAGTCTCAGTTATGAGGAAGTAAAACTTTTTGAAAAAGCTAAATTTGAGAAAGCTAATATCGATGTCTTAAATTTAGAAGTTTCTAACAAACATCATTGGGTCAAGTTTAGCCTAAAAAACAAGTCTAAAAAAGAAAATTTGATTTTGAATTTGGCTTATCCCATTACTGACGTTGCCTCACTATACTATGAAGATAATGGAAAAGTAAACAATCAAACTATTGGTGACAAGCAAGTATTTAATGACAGGAAATATAAAGTACCTGCTTTGTTATTTGATGTAAACATTCCTATTGATGAAGAAAAGGAGTTTTTTCTAAAATTAACCAGTGGAGAGCAACTACTTGTGCCTTTATCCATAGGAACATATCAACAAACAATAGAAAGCCAAACCTTAAATGACATTACCTTTGGTATCTATGCTGGTATTATGCTAGTTATGTTTCTCTATAACCTATTTATTCTTATTAGTATCAAAGACATAAGTTACTTTTATTATATTTTATACATTATAACTGTTGGACTTGTACAGATTACATTTCCAGGTTATACTTTCAAATACCTTTGGCCAAACAACTTGTGGTGGTCAGAACATGGTTTGCTTATTTTTGGAGCCTTATCGGGTATAAGTATAATGTTATTTATGCATGAGTTTCTTCGTGTAAATGTATATGCGAGAAAAGCCTCTTACATAATCTTTTTGATTATAGTGCTTTATACAATTGCGTTATTTTTAGCTTTATTTGGTGAATATAATGCTTCTTATAACATGATTGATGGTTGTGGTATTTTGCTATCTTTTAGTGCTTTATTCATATCTATCTATATCTCTTATAAAGGAAATAAGTCAGCTAAATTTTTTCTTATCGCTTGGAGTATTTTTTTAGTTGGTTTATTTGCCTTTGTATTTAGAAGCTTAGGTTTGTTACCATATAATTATTTTACAAATTATACTATGCCTTTAGGCTCTGCAATTGAAGTAACGCTACTTTCTCTAGCATTGGCAGACAGGATCAATATTTTGAAAAAAGAAAAGGAGCTAGCCAAAGAAAGAGAGCTTGCAGCTTTGCAGGAGAATGAGCGTATCATTATTGAGCAAAACGAAAAGCTGGAGGAAACAGTAGAATTACGTACAGACGAGCTACACAGAACCTTAGCAGAGCTGAGGCAAGCACAAAGCCAACTGGTACAAGTAGAAAAAATGGCTTCCCTTGGTCAGCTTACCGCAGGGATAGCCCACGAGATAAACAACCCTATCAACTTTGTAAAATCTAACATCTCACCTCTCAAAAGAGATATAAACGACATCTTCGAGATCGTAGAGACCTACCAGGGCATACATGAAGTAGCGCTTGAACAAATAAAAGACAAATTGGAGCAAGCCAAAGAATTAGAAGAAGAGCTAGAGCTAGATTTTCTCAAAGAGGAAATAGGGCATCTCTTAGCGGGCATCACAGATGGGGCTAATAGAACCACTGAGATAGTTGATGGTCTCAAAAATTTCTCAAGACTTGGAGAGAGTGAGTTTAAAAGTGCCAACATTCACGAGGGCATAGAGTCCACACTCATGGTACTCAACAATGAAATAGTAGATGGAGAAGTAAAGATCGAAAGAGAGTATGGCGACTTTGGTGAAATAAATTGTTTGCCAGGTAAGCTAAACCAAGTGTTTATGAACATCCTAGAAAATGCCATACATGCTACTAAGCAAAACAAAGAGTTAGATAGAGAACGTAAGCTAAAGATCAAGACAGAAATAGTGGACGGCAAAGTAGAAATACGCATCTCGGACAACGGAAAGGGAATGCCAGAGAAGGTACGATCGCAGGTGTTTGATCCATTTTTTACCACCAAAGATGTAGGAGAAGGTACAGGGCTTGGTCTGTCTATAGTGTATAGCATCATAGAAAGCCATATGGGAAGGATAAGCGCAGAAAGTGAAGAAGGCGAAGGTACATGCTTTATCATTTCGATACCTGCAAACTTAGAGTCCAAAATAGATTTAGTAAAACAACCTGACTAGCGAGCACTTCACCGAAGAGTAGCATACTTTTTTTCTTTTGCCTTTCGGCGAATAAAATCAGCTCGCCCCAAAGACTTAGAGCCGTAAATAAGTGAAAAGCCACAGCTCATGGTGTGGCTTTGAGCTCTCCCCCTCTTGTGATAAACTGAAATAATAATTTTATACACTCTTGCTCTACCCATGTCTTATTGCTTTTTGACTCTAAGGCTTTGTAAAGCTTGATGCCGCATGTCATTAACTCTCTTTGCTCGTTGGTAATGTGTAAAGATTGCTCTAATGAAGTATTGACGGCTTTAATCAATGAGGAGTTATTATCTATCAATCTGTTGTAACTTTGTAGTAGTATCTCAAACTGCTTTTCCATAAAGTAAATCTTTTAGTTTTATTATTGTTATAGCCTAATGATATAAATATAGATCCTGTTGTTTATTCAAAAGTTAGGTTAGCATACCATTATCATCGTATTTCTGTTGACAAAGATGATAAAACGATATTCATTCCCTTTTATTTGGAGCTATACAACTCAAATTCACCATGTTTTAATAATTGTTTTGTAACATTGTATTGGTGTACAACAGCAAATATAACTAAATAAATCTCACATGTAAAACTATTAGTTATATTTTTATTTTTCTTCTTATGGTTATAATATCAGATTGGTATGAATGGGTTTTATCCAAAGAGATAGATGTGGGTCAATTCCTCAAAAGGTGTCGCAAGCAGATGAATTTGAGTCAAAAAGAACTTGAAGATTTACTGCCTATCGGGAAGCAGTCTATTTCTAATTGGGAAACGAAAGCAAGAAAACCTTCTCCTGAAAGCCTCAAAGCTTTTGATGAGGTTTATAGAGCAAGAATGGGGGTAAGTATCTTTGAAGAATACCTCTTGGATATGGCTAAAAATGGACCTAAAGCAAACTATGAGGAGCGTCAAGGAACAAGGACATTAGCGGCTGAGCCTATGGCTACTTATAAAATTAGCGAGATCGAATCTTTGAAAACTGAGCTGAAGATTTTGACAAATGAAAACAAACATTT
>WTJX01000332.1 GCA_011524675.1 Cytophagales bacterium | reverse complement strand
TTACTATATGTAAACTAAACTCAAAAGCACAACATATAAAAAAAATATAAAATTTTTATCGCTAATGAAACTTTATAAGCGTACTTTTGGTTGTAGAAAATTAAACTGTAATACTGAATAAGCATTTTGTAATTTTCGTCTTGATTATAAAAGAGTTTAGTAAAAAATCAAGAAAGCTAAAAACACTACATAAGCTTTGAAGAACAGATATAAAACTTAATCCTGAGGTTGTAAATTTTTTCTTGATTATTTATGAAAGAAAACGAATAATGTAATAAATTCAGCACCTCAAAAAAAAACAAGCCCAATCATGGAAAAAACACGTTATTCAGATCAAGAATTGAAAGAGTTTGAAGAGATGATTCTTGAAAAACTAGCCTCTTCTAAAAAAGAATTAGAAAAGCTCATGTCTTCATTGACAAAGAAAAATGACCAAGGGACAGAAACTACTACAGGTTCATCTTATAGTCAAGACGATGGCGGAGCAGCCCTTGAAAGAGAAAGAATAAACCAATTGGCACTGAGACAAAATAAGTTTATAGATAACTTAGAGAAAGCATTGATAAGAATAAAAAACGGTACTTATGGCATCTGCAAAACTACTGGTAATCTTATCTCGAAAGAAAGGTTAAAAGCAGTACCTCATACTACTCAATCTATTGCAGCCAAGTTAGCCGATCAAAAATAGTGGAACTACTACACAAACATATAGAAAGTCTCATCTTTTGCTCTGAAACTCCCATCAAAATAGAAGATATCATCAAATGCTTGAAAGAGCTTTTTGATGCAGAAGTCTCTGAAAGTGATATCTATGATGCTATAGCGGATTTGGAGCAAAAATATGAAAACGATGCGTATTCCTTTGGTATCTCCAAAGTAGCAGGAGGCTATTTATTTATGACCAAGCCTGCCTATCAGCAAAGTGTGAGCATCCTTCTCAAACAAAAATCCAAAAGAAGGCTTTCTACCTCAGCACTAGAGACGCTATCTATCATAGCCTACAAACAACCCATCACTAAGTCCGAAGTAGAACAAATACGTGGTGTCAATTGCGACTATACCGTACAAAAGCTATTGGAAAAAGAATTACTAGATATCAAAGGAAAAGCTGATACCATAGGAAAACCTCTGTTGTATGGCACTAATGAAAAGTTCATGGAGTACTTTGGTATCAACAGCATAGACGAACTGCCCCAACCTAAGGACTTTAGTGCCGACCCTAAAACTTCTGAAATAGGAGAGGTAAACGAAGCCTAAATACCACACTGGACATGGTGTATAAAGCTGAGCATGGAAGGTGAAAGATTGAAGAATTTACAGTGATTAGTGTTTAGAGTTATGGGTTATGAGTAATGTGTGATGGGTGTTTATAATGATTGGTCTATAGAGATTCGTGTTTAGTGATTAATAAACTTTATACTTTGTACTAACGACTTTGTACTCAATACTATAGACTAACTATTAACTACTAGATACTTTTAAAAATATGAAGACTTACGAGCTAACCATTGATTCTCCCTGCTCACAGAAGCTTTCTGAAATAACGCCTGTGGGACATCGCGAGCACTTTTGTACACTATGTGCAAAGAATGTGGTGGATATGCGTGGGCGTTCAAGAGAAGAAGTATATAAAGCCTACAAAAGCGCAAAAGGAGAGCTTTGTACTATACTAGACCCCGAGCAACTAGACAGCCCTTTTGAGATTACTCATCCCAATTCTTTCTTGAACTTAGCGAGACATGCGGTTGCAAGTATCATATTCTTTTTTGTAGCGGAACGTTCTCATGCTCACAGGACTAACAAACATGATGGATACGACTATATAAAAAACTTTCAAAGCAACTCAGATAACTCATCAAACCAAAACTTTAAAAAAAAGTCTAAGCCTAGATACAAATCAAAAAAAGTTTATAAAAAGAAAAGCAATCACTTACGAGAATACACTATTCAGATCAAAGGTACCGTTTTAAACAAAGATAGCGACACACCCATTAAATCTGCTAGTATAGCTTTTATCGGTATTAAGTACAGATA
>WTJX01000654.1:540-2037 GCA_011524675.1 Cytophagales bacterium | reverse complement strand
GTAAATACTTGTATCCCATTGAGCATTTCTACAATGTTTTGGGTGCGCTCCATTCTATTATTTACAAAGAGTGAACGCTTATCTTCTGGATGGAAGCCATGATAAGGAGATAGCAATTTAATAATATCATCTACCATTGCTCTACCTCTTTCTAAGGTGGGATCTTTGACCGTTACTACCATCAAAGAAATTTTCTCTCCCATACTGAATACCGATTGTGCTGTTGTGAGGGGCAGATAAATCATACGCTGTTCGTCTTCTTCTCCTTCATCTGTAAATACTCCTACTACTTTGAAAGGGATATCATTGATGACGATGTACTTCCCTATTACTTCCGTCGTTTCTTTAAACAGTGCTTCTTTGACCGAAATACCAATGATGACAACTTTTCTTTTTTGATCAAAATCATACTGATTGACAAAGCGTCCTTCTATGACTTTGCTATTTTCTATGATCCAGTGTTGAGGATGTACACACCTGATCTCATATGAGCCTTTATTATTTTTGTACGAAACTTGATTTTTATTCAAGAACAATCGAGAGGAGTAATACTCTACCTCTTCTATTTGCTCTGTAACAAGATTCATGTCTCTGTTTTCAAATTTGAGTTTTTTTCCAGGCTTAATCCCCTTGTAAGGAATAGAAGTAGTACCGGGACGTATAAAGAGGGTATTGGACAAGTCGTTGCCAAACATACTTAAAGCACCATTTTTCAAGCCTTTGCTTACCCCTACTAACAAGACTAGAATAAAAATACCCCACGCTATACTCAGTCCTGTAAGGAATGTACGCAATTTGTTTTTTCGTAAGGATTGTATGATTTCTATCCAGTCTTCCAAAATATTTCTTTTAAGCCTTCTTCTATTTAGATGATGACACCATCTTTCACATTGATGATACGATTGGTAGCATCTGCAATTTCTTGTTCGTGAGTTACAATGACCACAGTAATTCCCTCTTTATTTATATTTTTGAGCAGGGTCATTACCTCTTCTGAGGTTGTAGAGTCTAAAGCCCCCGTTGGTTCGTCTGCTAATATCACTTTGGGTTTGTTTACTAAAGAACGCGCTATGGCTACTCTTTGCTTTTGTCCACCAGATAATTCATTAGGCAGGTGATACATTCTGTCTCCAAGACCAACTTTTCGAAGATACTCCTCTGCAATTGCATTTCTTTCTTTGCGTTTGATACCACGGTAAAAAAGTGGGAGTGCTACGTTTTCGACGGCTGTTTTGTATGATACTAAATGAAAAGACTGAAAAACAAAGCCTATAAACTGATTGCGATAGTATGCGGCCTCTTTCTCTGATAATTGATCCATACGAATATCGTTTAGATAATAGTCCCCTTCATCATAAGTATCCAAAATACCTAATATATTTAACAAAGTTGACTTACCAGAGCCAGAAGATCCCATAATAGATACAAGATCACCTGTAGCTATCGTAAGGTCTATTCCTTTCAATACTTCTAAGTGATTTTTGCCAACTCTATAGG
>WTJX01000654.1:0-530 GCA_011524675.1 Cytophagales bacterium | reverse complement strand
GTAGAAACTAAAGTAAATTTAGTTTTTTTTGTAATTAAGTACCTCACCCTCTAAACTTAATCTTATGATAAAGAAACATATTTCAATCTTTTTAGTTTTACTAAGCGTAAGTTTTTTCTCTTGTAGCAAAAGCGGTGTAGTATCTGTTCCTAAATATGGAGACAATGATTATACTCCTGACAAAAAACCTAGAAAAAAGGGTTCTTATTCACTACAGGATGAATACGAACAAAGGGTGATAGATGTAGCTAAAGCTAAAGCTAAAAAAAATAAAGAAATGAAAAAACCCCAGTATTCAGACAAAACCTATTTTGGACATAAAAAACCACCTGTAAAAAACCCTCCTGGTGAGAAAAAATATTGTAAAGAGTGTGGTATGTGGCATTAATGGTTGTGAAATATCTTTATCGATTTAGACAAAATGATTTAAATCGGCAAAGATGTTTTTGTTTATGAGGGTATGTGTTAAAACACAAATAAGTTAATTTTGACTGAAAAGAAAAGCTAAATTAATTAAAGATACAATAGAT
>WTJX01000188.1:3386-6724 GCA_011524675.1 Cytophagales bacterium | reverse complement strand
AACGTTGAAGCATATTATCTACCGTGCCTTGACTCATATGAATACCAAATACATTAGCTAACAGATGTGTCATCCTTTGATAAGGGAGGTATTGATCTACTGATAAGTAACCTACTAAAGCTTCTATGTTTTTTCCATACTGAACATTTGCCTTTACATCAACTGGAAAATCAGCTATAGTAGTATGACCACAACTACAAATCGCTTTATACTGTTGATACTCGGTAGTAATGGGTTGACTTAAAACAATATCTATGACTTGACGCTTACTACGCAAAACTAGTGCTTCTGGCTTGATAGCCTGACCACAGTTAGAACAAAAGTCAGGCTTTAGCTCCTCTACTATCTCTGGGTTAGAGACCATTTTCAAGTTACTACCTTTATGACCTAGCTGACCTCCCGATGTTTTCTTACTTTTAGTGCGAAGACTTTTAGTCTTTTCAATATCATGCGAAGGAGGTACACTACTGTTTTTACTCGTTTTTTTGATGGATAGACGCTCTATGGTGGCAATCGCTAATGCAAGCTGCTCTTTTAATTCTTTAACCTCTTGCTTAAGTAGTGCTATCTCTGAGGCTTGTTGCGCTATTTTTTCTTTATCTGTCAAGTAGTCTTTTTACGTAAGTTACTTTATTTTTGTTTGCTGCTGAGTAGTTACCAAAGTACTAAGTACAAAGAATGTTTTCTTTTAAATTGTTTGAGTACTTAAAAGTCAATAGACTATCTTTTTTAAATGCTGTCCTTATCGTGGTACTTTGTAATTCGTATTATTCAGCAGTAATTTAGTTTCTGCTTTACTATAATCACTTAAAACATCATTCATTATTAATACCTCCCCACAAATTACCAACTACCACAGCTCTCATTATTAATTATACATTTTTAATTATTCATTGAATAACGCCACTTTCGTGGAATAAAATCTAGCTCTTTTGAGTATCTAGCATAGAGTACTAAGTCATTAGTATAAAGCACAAAATTTATTAATCACTAAGCACTAAAAAACACTCAACCCATAACTAAACACTAATCGTTAATCACTAATCACTACAGCTTTTTCTTCTGCTGTTTCTCATAATAATGACACCAGTCAATGATTTTACAGTCATCACACTTCGGAGACCTCGCTAGGCAGATGTATCTACCATGCAGTATTAACCAATGATGTGCTTTAGGAATAAGTTCGTCGGGTATGTGTCTAATCAATTGTTTTTCTACTTCTAGAGGAGTTTTTGCTGTTTGTGTTACGAGTCCTAAACGCTTAGAAACTCTAAATACGTGCGTATCAACAGCCATGGTGGGTTGATTGAAGATGACAGAAGCTACTACATTGGCGGTTTTTCTACCTACACCAGGTAGCTTTTGGAGTTCTTTGATGTCACTAGGGACAACGCCTCCAAAGTCCTCTACCAGCATCTTTGCCATGCCGATAAGGTGCTTTGTCTTATTGTTTGGATATGATATGCTTCTGATGTAAGGAAATAGCTCATCAAAAGTAGCCTTCGCCAGTAGTTCTGGGATAGGGTATGCTTCAAATATAGCAGGAGTAACCATGTTTACGCGCTTGTCTGTACACTGCGCGCTCAAACTCACGGCTATCACCAATTCATATGGATTGCTATAATGTAATTCAGTTTCTGGATTAGGAGCGTTTTCAGAAAAATAAGTTATAAAACGCTGAAACCTTTCTTTTTTTGTCATTAATCGTATGGCTAGTTAACTAGCTTGCAAATTAATGGATTTGGCGAAGTCTAATATAGTATTCACAGCTTTTTTTGAGGGGTTCATTTCTATTTTATCTATCACAGAAATTATTCCCTCATATTCAGCCATTTCATCGTATTTATTATTATCGATGAGCAATTGAGTATAAAACTCTTGTGTATCTTCTGTATTGGTCTCTTTGTAGAGGTACTTAACAAATTGGTTATTCTCGAAGTATGTGTTCATAGGTTACGTTTTCTTGATCAAACATTTTACGTAAATTAATCAAGGCGTAACGCATTCTACCAAGGGCGGTATTGATGCTAACATTTGTAGCTTCTGCTATATCTTGAAAGCTCATTTCTGCGTAATGCCTCATGGTTAATACCTCTCGCTGCTGTAAAGGTAACCGCAGAATGTAACTTTTTAATTTTTGGTGGATTTCTTTACTGATTCCTTGCTTATGACCTGCATCTTCTGCAAAGCGTAATGAGTTAAAAACGTCCGTACCGTCCTCTAATAAAATGGTAGGGTTTCTTTTTGACTTACGGAAGTAGTCTATCGACATATTTCTAGCAATACGGATGATCCAAGGACCAAATTTCCCTTCTTCATTATAAGAATCCTTATTGATGAGCCTGATCGCCTTTATGAAGCTTTCTTGCAATATGTCTTCTGCCACGTATTTATCTTTCACTACCATATAGACAGCAGTAAATACTTTATTTTTATAACGGCTTAGTAGGGTTTCGAAGGCGCGGTTGGCAAATTCTTTATCTGCGTCTTCTTTGTAGCACTTTATGAGCTGTGCATCGCTCGCTTGATCTAATAACAACATAACAACAACAATTTGATTAAATAGATATTTCTACATAGATTTTTTTTATTTAATTTTCAAAAAAAGCCTAATTCTAACAACAACGTAAATCTTTTAACGTTAACTAGAGTTATAATGTTTCATAGCATGATGGTGTATTCATGTTTTTAAGTGTTCATGTGTTCGTGCTAAGACTTAAAAAAAGCTACTACCCTTCACTTTTGATACATCTATACTGTATAACATTTATAATACCAAAAAATAAAAAGCAGTAGCTAAGCACTTATTTTTTTTCATCTTCTTGATTGTCAACGTTCTTTTTCAACTTTTTATCATCTACATTTTTATTCAAAAACGCATTGATTTTGTCTATAGAAAAGTTTGTCTTCACTTCTCCAAATTCATTTACTTTTACTTCTAGCCCTTCCAACTCAGGATGGAATTTAGGCGAAGCGTCCTTTTTTTTCTTTTTCTTATCCATTTTTCTACTCGTTTAATTTCATATATATTGACTTTAAAAAACTTACTAAGGACATAGCTAGATTAAATAAAATTTTATTAACTAGCAAGCCTAACGTATAAAATTTTAAAAAATGAATCTTCAACTCAAAAAGCGTCTCATAAAAACAATCCTGTATCTAGCAATAGGCTTTGGCGTATTATTTATTTTTCGTTTGATGTATGGCTATCACAAAACCTCAGGCTATGTAAGCTATCAAGGTGATTTTTTTGAAAGCATCATGTTTGAGAAGAAAAATTATGCCACCGAAAAATATGTCAAAAAAAGCAGCAATACCCATTCTTCACAAAAAATAGA
>WTJX01000188.1:0-3286 GCA_011524675.1 Cytophagales bacterium | reverse complement strand
CCACCGAAAAATATGTCAAAAAAAGCAGCAATACCCATTCTTCACAAAAAATAGACCAGAAGTACGAAAAAATAGCTGAGATACGCACGAAGTCAACCGAGTTTGACAAGGAAGAAAAGCTTACAAGAGAGAAAATAGCCCTATACAAGGCATTGATACAGTTTGAGCAAAAAAGGGGCAACAAAGGGGAAAGAAGGCTTAGTTTATTGATAGGTGTACCGCCCGAAAACTTTGACCAATTATACAAAGATTTGAGCGCTATAGGGATAGTACAAGCAAAAGAAATCACCAAAAAAGACAAAACAAATGAATATAAAGAACTGAACGCCAAAAAATCTTCTTTAGAAAAGATAAGAAGTTCACTGATAGAGCTAAAATCCAAAGGAGGAAAGATAGATGAGTACATGAATTTGGAAAACAGAATACTCGAAATAGAACAAGACTTACAAGACTTGGGCGTAAGCCTGGGGGACTTTGATGATGAAAACGAATTTTGTACGGTACAGTTTGCTTTATCAGAAGGGAAAGTAGTAAAGATAAGTTTGATACACAGGATCAAAGTGGCATTAGAGTGGACGATAAAGTTTTACCTTAGAATAATGGTAACCCTCTTCTTCATGAGCTTATTTGCTTACCTATTGCTACGCATTGTAGATAGGCTAAAGATCATCACAAAACTAATAGACAAAAAATAAGTTTGCTTATGTTTTAATGCTCACGAATGCTAGGTTACGACTGTTCAGCTTTTTGAAAGCTGAACAGTCGCGCTAGTGAATGTATTTTTCTTACAGAGAATATGATTGTAGTTTTTTTAATGCTCTACCTTTTCTCTCACTAATTAATTCCCAAAGCAACTGCCTTTTGTAGGTAAATGCTCACTACTTAGGGCTGAAGAAGTTGAAAAATCCGTACAAGAAACAACTTTCTCTGTATTCCAAGAAGACAAATTTTGATTAAAATTCATTGAATATTTAAACATCCAATTCATGTCAATCACATTGCTTACATCCCAACTACTCAAATCGACATTGAAAGCTCTTACGCCAAAAAACATACTACTCATATTAGTAACATTACTTACATCCCAACTACTTATATCTCCATTAAAAACATGGGCAAAACTAAACATGCCACTCATATCAATAACACTTCTCACATTCCAACTACTCAAATCGCCATTAAAAGTATGAGCATTTGTAAACATATATCTCATATCAGTAACACTACTCACATCCCAACTACTTATATCTCTATTGAAAGCAATTGCCCTATCAAACATCCATTGCATATCAGTGACATTACTTACATCCCAACTACTTATATCTCCATTAAAAGTATCCGTAAATCTGAACATATATCCCATATCAGTGACATTACTTACATCCCAACTATTCAAATCGCTATTGAAAGCATATGCTGCTGTAAACATATGTTCCATATTTGTAACATTACTCACATTCCATGCACTTAAATCACTAGTAAAAACTAATGCAGCCCAAAACATACCATACATACTCGTCACATTACTCACGTCCCATGCACTCAGGTCGGTATTAAAAGCTTCTGCACTATAAAACATATGAGACATACTCCTCACCTTACTTACATCCCAACTACTTATGTCCCTATTGAAGGCTTTTGCATAATAAAACATAAAATGCATATCTGTTACATTACCTACATCCCATTTGCTCAAGTCACCATTAAAGGCATGAGCATTATAAAACATGCTAGACATATTAGTTGTCTCTGACAAATCGGGAGTATCAGTGGCAGAAAAAGTCTCTAAATGAGAACACTCTCTAAAATAACTTCCTGCATTACCTAGTTTCAAACCACCCCATTCCTGTACATCAATCAAATAATCTCTAGAATGAGTATTCTTATAAAAGTTGAAGCCTTTGAATTGCTTACCTGTAATGGTTACTATCTTTTCTCCATCAGTAGCATAGGTATGGCTAGCATCAGGATCGTCATATGAAGTGACTAGTCCACTAGTACCGTCTCCCCAGTCCACAGTAAAGTAATATGAGGTTGGATCGCTTGTACTTCCAGCATAAAGTGGCAACTGTAGTTCGTAGTTCCCTTCTAATCTCCACTTAATTTTAAAGGTAGTCAATTCGTCTGCGGGATGCTCATCAAAGCATTCACCCAAGTGAGGATGATAAAAATCATTAGCACTCATTGCAGAGCGCAATGAAAAATTATCACAATAAACCACATTTTCTGTATTCCAAGCAGATAAATCTTGATTGAATGCGTAAGCACTATAAAACATCAAACGCATATTAGTTACATTACTCACATCCCATCCACTTAAATCACCATTGAAAGCAACGGCTCGTTCAAACATCCGCTGCATATCTGTTACACTACTTACATCCCAACTACTCAAATCGCCATTGAAAACATCTGCACTATAAAACATATAACTCATATCCGTTACATTACTCACATCCCAGGTACTTATGTCACTATTAAAGACATCTGCACTATAAAACATAGAATTCATATCGGTTACATTACTCACATCCCAACTGCTCAAATCGCTAGTAAATACATCTGCTCCTGAAAACATATTGCTCATATTTGTAACATTAGAGACATCCCAACTACTTAAATCGCTATTAAAGGAATAAGCGAAGTAAAACATAGAAATCATATCTGTAACATTAGAGACATCCCAACTGCTTAAATCACTTGTAAAAGTATAGGCTCGAAAAAACATTCTATTCATATCCGTTACACTAGAAACATTCCAACTACTCAAATCGCCATTGAAAGCATCTGCACCTGAAAACATACTACTCATATCTGTAACATTACTCACATCCCATACACTTATGTCGCCATTAAAAACAACTGCACCTGAAAACATAACAGTCATATCAGTCACACTACTTACATCCCAACTACTCAGATCAACATTGAAAGCATCTGCACTATAAAACATATAACTCATATCGGTTACATTACTCACATTCCATGTACTTATGTCACCATTAAAAGCATCTGCATTTTCAAACATTTCTTTCATATCAGTTACATTGCCAACATCCCAAGTAGAAAGGTCTTGATTAAAGACATCAGCCCCATTGAACATAGAATTCATATTGGATACACTACTTACATCCCAACTGCTGATATTAGCATTAAACTCCTGTGCATAAGCAAACATATGATTCATATCCGTTACATTACTTACATCCCAGGCACTCAAATCGCCATTGAAGACATCTGCACCTGAAAACATATAGCTCATATCTGTAACATTACTCACATCCCA
>WTJX01000547.1 GCA_011524675.1 Cytophagales bacterium | reverse complement strand
TCTAGTAGTTAGTCGTGAGTACAAAGTTTAAAGCATTAATCATTAAACACTAATCTCTAATCATTGTAAAAATCCATTACTCAAGATTAACCACTAATCACTATTAAGCCCACATTATTCATTATACATTCTTCATTATTAATTTAATTAAAGCCACTTTCGTGGAATAAAATCCAGGCTTTCAAGTTTGTATGTCTCTATGTCGATACGTCTTTACGTTCTTTTGTCTTAAAGTCTTACTAAATAGTAAATTAACATTTGCGGTTAAGCTAGCGAGAATGACTTTGACAAGTTTATGATAAACGAAGGTCGTAAGTCATCGCGAGAGTAGCGACGCGATCCAGAATGTTAAGCCATACACAAACATCTTTAGAATAAATTATTCAGTAAACAGCTAGATCACATTCCACGAAAGTGGAAATCCCCTCTCTCTACCAATGAAGTGTTTTATAACTCTTTGATTACCAGTCTGTTTCATTGAGTCCAAAAAATTATAGGGCTGTAGCGTTAAGAAAATAGACCTTAGTCTGTTTTTAGCTAAGAGCCAGCAAGTGGGGAGCAACAAAAAATAAATGACAAACTTTTATTTTTTGCCTTTAGTCTTTTTGTATTCGTTAGAGCGCTTATACTCCTCGTCTTTATTGATTGCAGTATAGTACTCAGGAGGGAACTGGCTAAGTTTTCGCCATAGTTCATATACTACAAAGACATCATTGAGCAGAGCCATTCCTTCGGCCCCAGAACCTACTCTTAGTTGCTCTGGCCATGGGACATCGTTTTCTTGATGTGCAACTAATACTCTGAACTTACCATTGTCTGATATATGTTGATCTATAGCTATGATTTCTCCACCATAGGTGTTGTATGATGCCCCCGGCCATCCAGAGAATACAATCGCAGGATATCCATCAAAGACAATACGTACATGCTCCCCTTTGTGCATAAGAGGGTAGTCCACAGGATTGATGTATAGTTCTACGGCTAGTTCATAGTCCGCAGGCATAATAGATACGATAGCTTTTCCTTCTTTTACTACTTGCCCTACACCAGGTACCTTTACTTTTTGTATGAAACAGTCTTGTGGCGCGAGTATAGCATAGTTGCTATTTCTAGTTTCTGTATTAGAAAGTTTAATGCGTAGCTTACTTACTTCTACTTCTGCATTAAAAAGCATGGATTCAGCACTAGAGAGGTCAGACTGTGATTTTGCCATTTTCTCATTATAAGTAGCGATAATGACATCATACTCTATTTTGGCGTTGATTAGCTCATTTTTGGAAATAAATAGTTTGTTCTCTGCACTTACTATCTTAGCATTACTTTCTTGTAATTTTTGTTTTTTCTCTTCTAACTCTGTTAGTGATTTTAAGCCTTGATCGTAAAGTGTTTTTTGTCTTTCTAGTTGTTTGAGTGCTATGTCATAATTTGTTTTTGCAGCCAAGTAGCTAGCACTGTCCGATTGTAGCTTTGCGAATGCTTGTGCATATTTATTTCTAGCTTGTGCATATTTTGTGTTTTTTACCTTTTCTATAGCCTCTTGCTGTCTTATGAGGGAGTTTATTTTTTCTTTGTAAGACTTAATGGCAACTACTTTGTTGGCAAGCTGTTCTTTTATTCTTGGTATCAATTCAGGGCTTAGGTAGTCGGGTTTGATTTCGGAGATGGTAATGATGGTATCTCCTTTATCTACATATTGCCCTTCTCTTACGTACCATTTTTCGATTCTTCCTGCAATGATAGAAGGGATGTCTTGAGGTCTTTGTTGCGGATTTATAGTAGTGATCTTTCCTTTGGAACGAACATTTTGTGTCCAAGGCAAAAACAATACGATGAAGAGAACACTAAATACCGCAACGAGCCAATACACCAAAACCTTTGCTCCTTTGTGATTGGTTACTTTCGAGAAAGAAGTAGGTTTTTGATTGAGAATAGCCTCTTCGACCTTATAGTTTGAAATGTTGAGCATAGCTATTTGACAGTTCTTTTGATGAAGTGACTTTAAACTTCTTAGTCAAAATACGTTTTGCTTTTTTGATT
>WTJX01000695.1 GCA_011524675.1 Cytophagales bacterium | reverse complement strand
ATTAGTCATGCGTTGACATCGAAAACGTTTATGTTGAGGTGTAGGATTTTAATTTTAAAAACTAAGTATATGCTTGCTACGGTTACAGAATTGGTTGTGAATGAAGAAACGGAAGATGTTATCCCTTCGGGCTTTTTGTTTGCTTCTGTTAAAAATATTGGTACAGAAGTGCTATCGGTGAATGGTATTCCCTTGGCTGTTGGTGAAGCAAAGTCTTACCCTTTTGTAGGAAAGGGCTATGAGGAAGTTGCTTATGAAGTGGGCAATGAAGGGAGTTTGAGTGTTTTGTATATCATGTAAGAATTTAAAAAGTAAAGGTATGATACTAGGAGAAACGGAAGCTATCATCGCAAAGCATGAGGGAAATGGTACTGGTTATGATGACTTTTTATTTTTTGGTAAAAAAAAGGATAAAGAGCAAAGGAAAGAAAAAAGAGTACGCACCGAAGAGGAAAAACTGGAGCGTAAACAAAAGTTTTGGAAGGGTGTAGATACAAAGGTAAAGGAGAGCGGTGGTTTGTCGGGCATGAGCAAATCTGTAGGTACGTTCATGGATGTCTTTGGCAACAAAGGTAAGTCTAGCCCTGCTTCTGATTATCAACTGAATTATGGCAATACCCATGGCGATAAGGAACATAGTCTTAAGTTACCGATCATCATTTTTGCTGTTACGGCTACTTTGGGCATCGTGGTTTGGCAGCTTGCCAAAAAGGCACGTGTATCTCAAAGTGTTGCTGTATAGGCGATTGATTGAAGTATTATGATTACTAAAATTTTGACAAGATGCTTATTCCTATTCCTTCACAGAAAAAACGTTTTCGCTTGTTGCTCACGATACGTGCGTTTGAAGCGGTTAGTGTAGGCATTGTTGTCTATGATCCTTCTTATGCTTATACTGATTATTTCCGCAGAAAAATAAACTTTACGGAGGAACGTTTGGCGCAGAAGGATGGAAACAAAAGAGTGATTACGGTTGACTTTCCTGTTAGTGCTGAATTACTGTACCTAGAGGTATATAATAAGCTAAGTGGTGGCGATGATGGTTTTGAGCTTTCTGTAGCTTTTGCTCCTTGCCGTACTACGGAGGTATGGGCGAGTCCTGCCCAACATCGCTTTATGGACTTTGCCATTGGTTTTGCACAAAGGGCTGGACATATCGCTACGGGCTTTTATCCTAGTGTTGGGCATGAATTTTTGATTCAGTACTTGCCTACGATTAGAGATGAGCAGGGGAATGAATTGGTTACCCCTGCGCGTATTCATCGGCATATGCCTCGTGTACAGCTTTCTCAGAAGTTATTTCGGCAGTACAGTATTCCTGTACGGGTGGCTATTTTGGCGCATGAAAGTTGTCATTTTTTCTTGAATACTCGCTCTGAAAAAACGGCTGATCTCTGTGGCATCAACTATTATTTGTCTTATGGCTTTCCAAAAATTGAGGCGGTCTATGCTGCTACGCAGGTGTTTAACCAACATCCTGAAAGCGTGGGACAGGCGCACGTCCAACGGGCGAAAGATATTATGGCTTTTATAGATGGGTTTTGAGAAAGATTAGAGATTAAAGATTAAGGATTAAAGAAGAGAATAGCGACTTACTAAGATGTAATAAGTTTTTTCTTTTGCCTTTCGGCGAATAAAATCAGCTCGCATATTGAGAGTATAAGGTACAAGCTACATAGTACAATGAACAAGGTGATGAGTGAGTGATGGGTTATGAGGGATGAGTGAAAGGTGAAAAAGCAAATAACAAATGACAAAAATCAAACAGGCTAACAGTCAAAGAAGAGATTTGATTCCACGAAAGTGGCGGACAAGAGAAAAGATTAAAGATCAAAGATCAAAGATCAAAGAATGGTGTCGTTTGGATTGGAAGGGTGGTGCTTTATAGAATGAAGAAATTAAAAAATTAAGCAATGAATGATTTCAATTTACTATTGAGCGATTGACGATTTACAATTTAAAAGCAGGGCTTAGTGATTAGTTGTAAAAAAGCTCATTACTCAAAGCGCACAGCGCAAGGCTCTTTTTCAAAAAACGTAAAAC
>WTJX01000476.1 GCA_011524675.1 Cytophagales bacterium | reverse complement strand
TTCTTGCAAATCGTTAAGTGATTCGTGTAAAAAATGCTCTCTATACCTTCCCATCGTAGGGAAGCCCAAGTGATGAGTTGTTAGTAAATGATCCTCTAAAATATAAATAAAAGCGATGCTTTCACTTTCTTGTATTGCTTTGACCAACGAAGGATTGTCTCGTAGGCGTAAGTTATTTCTAAACCAATATAGATTCATGACTAAAGTGTTTCGATATTTTCTAAATGAATATTAGCCTGTTCCAAAATAGCTTTTTGTTTCTCACCCATTTTTTCCCAGGTACGATACATCATACTCATACGTGGATTTTTTGCCAATAAAGGCTTATTTACTTCAATAAAATGCCAATACAAACTATTGAAAGGACATGAGCGTTCACCCGTTTTTTCTTTTTGCTTGTAGAAGCAAGTACTACAGTGGTTGCCCATCTTATGGATGTAAGCAGCAGAAGAGATATAAGGTTTTGTCCCTACAATACCACCATCGGCAAACTGACTCATGCCTCTAGTATTGGTGATCTCTACCCATTCAAAAGCATCTATATATATGCCCAAATACCACAAGTCCACTTGGTCAGGATCAATACCAGCCAACAAAGCAAAGTTAGCAGTAACCATCAGTCGTTGGATATGGTGAGCATAGGCATACTGTAGTGATTGTTTCACAGCTTTTTGAACACAATTCATATTAGTATCTCCTGTCCAGAAGTAATCAGGAAGTTTGCGTGTATGTCCAAAAAAGTTTAAGCTCGCATAGTTTGGCATTTTAGCCCAATAAATACCACGCATATATTCTCTCCAGCCTACGATTTGGCGTATATAGCCTTCTGCTTGCGCAATAGATACTTCCTGCTGATGCTCCTGCCAGTAGCTTTCTACCGCCTGCACTACTTCTACGGGACTAAGCATTTTGGTATTTAAAGCAAAAGAAATACGACTATGGTACATACTCCAAAATTCATTGGACAAAGCATCTTGGTAAGTTCCAAAATGCGACAATAAGTGTTGAATAAAGAAGTCTAATACTTCCAATGCTTCCGTTCTATTCTTAGTCCAAATGAATTGTTGAGGATCACAAGTGCCTATATAGTCTAAACCTGCCTTCTTTACTTGTTCTACAATAGTAGAGACATCATGCTGAAAAATGATAGGGTTAGGAGGGAAGTGATTTTTGGGTAGTTTCTTTCTGTTTTCATGGTCATAGTTCCATTTGCCAGTGATAGGTCCTTTTCCATCCATGAGGATATTGTACTTTTTTCGCATTTGACGATAAAAGCTTTCCATGAGGAATGTTTTTTTACCTTCAAAAAAACGACTCAATTCATCCCTTTCAGTAAAAAAGTGTTCAGCAGAATATTTTCGATAAGGAATAGTAAGGCGTTTACTCAAATCATCTAATAGCTCATCTAAGCGATATTCATCAGGTTCTTGAAATTCAAAGTTTTCAATGTGATGTTTAGCAATGAGGTTTTTGATGTTTTGTTCAAAGGAATGTTGATTATCGGGGTCATTGATAGCGATATAATGCGTATGGAATCCTTTTGACTTTAGTTCTTCTGCCATACTACGCATACCTAAGAAGATACCCACAATCTTTTGGATATGATGTTTTACGTATTCACTTTCGGCTTTTATCTCCATGAAGACGTATAGTACACCTTCTTTTTCTTCTTGAAACCAAGAATGATTGGGGTTCAACTGGTCGCCCAATATGAGTCTTAATGTTTTGTATGCTTGCACGATAACTTTAACAAGCGTACAAGGAGAAGGTTGTAATAAAGGTAAGTCTTTAGAATGAGTCCATAGTCAACGGTCGATAGTCAATGAGCTTTTTATGTCTTGTGTCTAATATCTTAAAGTCTTAAAATCTTATCATCTTAAGGTCTTATTATCTTAAAACCCCATCATTCTTCAAATACTTCTGACAAATTTATGGATAGTTCGGGAAAGAGCGTAGAACTCAACATTTCTTCTTCCCCTCTTATTTTGTCGCCAATATACTTTCCGTGCTCCAAGGTGTATTTTATAACCGTTTTGTTGCTAGGAT
>WTJX01000539.1 GCA_011524675.1 Cytophagales bacterium | reverse complement strand
CAAAAATAATTGTGAGTTAAAAAATGAGTGATTTTAGTTCAGGTCAAGGCAGAAAGCAAAGCTTTAGCAAGCAAGCTAAAGCACGTGTTTCTAGCGATGAGATGAATTAAAATAGCTGTTTTTTAACTCGTAAGTATTTTTGGACGACTACTTATACTTTATAGAGCTAAGGTATTGAAGATTCAGCCTAGCATTTGCTTCATTATGGCATAAATTAGTAGTGAAAATACCATTTTACTCTTTTAATTTGTTTGGTATATCAATGGTAAAAGTAGAGCCTTTACCTGTTTCACTCTTTAAGCTAATGTTTCCACCAAGTTTGTCAACCGCTTTTTTGGTGATAAACATCCCTAAACCAGAACCTGTTGCATCTGACGTCCCTTCTCTATAAAACATCTTGAAGATGTTCTTTTGCGCTTCTTCTTTCATTCCGATCCCATTATCTTTGACTATAAGATGAGCCTCTGTATCTGTAATGATAGATTTGATAGATATTTTAGGCTTGTTTTCATCACTATAGTTTCCATATTTAACAGCATTGGAGACTAAGTTTTGAATGATAGATTTTAAAATAACCTCATCATTAACAAAAGCTGTTTTTTGATAAACCTCTATAGAGAATTCATTCTTTTCAAAGTTGTCCATAAAAGATATGCTATCTTTTACTTCCTCAATACAGTCTTTAAAGTTAATTTCATCAAACTTAGGATTAACTTCTCCAAGTTGTTTAAATTCAAGAAGTTCAGACATTATATCCTGTACCCTATTCACACTCGTGTCTATAAGATCAACAAAACGATAAATTTCTTCGCTTTCACTCACTCTATGTTTAATTACCTCTAGTAAGCCTTCTATAGACGCTAATGGACTTCTTAAATCATGAGAAGCCTTATAAACAAACATTTCACTATCCTCTTTTACGAGGTATGCTCTATAGGCTTCTTTGATGACAGTTTTTATCTCATCCTCATTCCAAGGCTTGGTGATATATTTATAAACTGCCCCTTTATTGATAGCACCTATTACGGCATCCATGTCAGAGTAACCAGTAAGCAATACACGCATTGGTTTAGGATAGATAGAAGTGATGCTTTCTAAGAATTGTGTCCCAGTAGTTTTAGGCATTCTTTGGTCTGTGATTACGACATGTATATCACTATTACCTTCAAGGACTTTAAGTCCTTCTTCACTAGAATTAGCAGTGTAAATTTTAAAATCTTTTCGGAAAGATGATTTAAAAGAAATCAAATTGTTCTTCTCATCATCTATATATAAAACGTGGATTTTTGGTATCATATGTTTTGAACGTGTGCTAAAGAATATCTTATGCCGAAATATACCCGTAGTTTATCATTAAGATAACAAATATACGTTAAATCATATCATTATACGTTCATTATATTAAATTAATTACGAGAAAGCTTTGTATAACCAATGTTTTCACATGTTTATAGCCTTTTTGGGGAACTTAAAATTGTCATTGAGGACTAAAAAAGGTATGCATTCAGTGAAATACGCCTTAATTTTATAGGTTTCACGTATTAGCAACAAGCTTTTTTATAATGATTTCATAGCTCTACTTTAAGAAGTTAAACTTGGAAATAAAATCTGACAGGTATTAATGCTTTAAATAGACTCTTAATTCATACTGTATGGCTGTTTTTTTTAACGCAAAACTGTCAGGTTTTGGTGATCCCCCCCCTATCATCGTAAAATAAAAGTAGTCAATAATCTTATTGATTATTTTTTCAAGTTAAACTTCCTAAAATAGGAATAACAAAAAGCTGAAAGTACTTTTGATTTCAAAATTGTAGGTAATAAATGTTCTCAGCAATCTAAAAAAATAGTTTTAGAAGCAGGAGTGTATTTATGGTGATAAATTTGTATTTTCACTCTTTGATATAGACGTGATTTAAAGTCTTATTTTTAGTAAATATCCGATAAACCACGTATTATTGTTTAGTTGTTAAAGCCTTCTAATCGTTAGCTATTTATAGTGCTTTGATAGTTCATAAAGAAAGTACTATCCTTTGTACTTTATATCTTCTATTT
>WTJX01000639.1 GCA_011524675.1 Cytophagales bacterium | reverse complement strand
TCTATAGTCGATGGTCATTAGTCCATAAGTTTTTTTTTTTGCAGTTAGCTCTTGGCTGTTAGCTTTGGGCAACAACCTTTCCTAGCCCTTAACATACAAGGTCTAAAACGTTCAACTTTTAACGTTTAACCTTTAACTTTTCTCTCATAACCCATAACTCAATATTAAACACTAATCATTAATCTCTAAGCCTTGTATGTCTTTCGTCTCAAAATCTTACAGTCTTTAAGTCTTAAAATCTCAAAGTCTTAAAAAATCAATTCTTCTACGATATCTGTAATTTCCCTTACTGCATCTGGCTTACCCACTTTAAGAATATTCTTTTCTAGTACTACTTTCTTTTTATCATTTTTTACCAAGTCCATAGCAAGCGGTATGAGTGTTTCCATTGCCATACCATCTTTAACCATAAGTGCGGCATCCTGCTTTACTAAAGCCTCCGCATTTTTGGTTTGATGATCGCTCGTAACATTGGGCGAGGGCACAAAGATCGAAGCCTTGCCAGCAACAGCAAGCTCAGAAATAGATAATGCCCCCGCCCTAGAAATGACAACATCGGCAGCTTTGTAGGCATAATCCATTTCATAAATGAAATCCGAAGAATATACCGTTCCATACTTTCCTTTTATCTTTCTATCTACCTCATGTATATACTTCTTTCCCGTTTGCCATATCAGTTGTATTTGTCTCGCACAAATAGAGCCTATATGGTTCATGATCGCTTCATTGATAGTTCGTGCGCCTAAACTCCCTCCTAAGATCAAAATCGTACGCTTGTCCGTGCGAAGCCCAAAATGTTTTAGCGCCTCTTCTCTTGTAATAGAAGGATTGATAATATCCTCCCTTACAGGATTGCCCGTTACAACTATTTTTTCTTCTGGGAAAAAGTTTCCCATGCCATCATGTGCAACACATATTTTTTGTACCGACTTAGCCAACCACTGGTTAGTAATGCCTGCAAAAGCATTTTGCTCTTGT
Organism: Cytophagales bacterium; assembly: GCA_011524675.1. Classification (GTDB taxonomy): domain Bacteria; phylum Bacteroidota; class Bacteroidia; order Cytophagales; family JAAEPT01; genus WTJX01. Next base: position 5,793 of record WTJX01000639.1, on the reverse strand, counting down.
ATGACAGCAGGTGTACCTCTTCTTGCTCCTACTTTTACCAAAGGACCACTAGCATAACCACCAAAGCCAATCACTGCATCGGGCTTAAACTTTGTCATGATGAAATAAGACTTAATCAAGCTCATGATAAGTTTCAGAGGAAACAGCAAATTTTTAATAACCGAGGCACGTTGTAACCCGCTTATCCATAGTCCTATCACATGGTAGCCAGCTTTAGGTACTTTTTCCATTTCCATACGTCCCTTTGCCCCCACAAATAAGACATCGTTTTTTATATTTCTTTTTTTGATCTCATTAGCGACCGCTATCGCAGGGTATATGTGCCCACCAGTGCCGCCACCGCTAATAATCACTCGATATGGTTTTATATCTTTACTCAAAACTCAATACTTATATTCTATAGAGAAAGTTCTATACTACCTCTGTCCAATAGCTCATCATCCATCAGCGTTTTTGGTGCTATCGATGAAGGCTCTTCTTCTATTTCGTCCATTGCAAAAGGAAACGCCTCTTCTTGTTCCTCCTGTACCACAAATTGATTTTCTCTTGCTTGTTCTCTTAAGTCTCCTCTGCTCACACTGAGTATAATACCCAATGACACGCCTGTGAACAATAAAGAAGTCCCTCCCATACTCAACAAAGGCAATGACAAGCCCGTTACAGGGACCAAACCCACCACAACCATCATATTGATCATCGACTGGATGACCAAACTAAAGGTCAAGCCTACCGACAGCAAGCCTCCAAAGGCTTTGTCTGAATTGGTCGCTACCTTTATCCCCCGATAAAGCAAAAGCAGGTACAGAAAAACTACGACCACGCCCATAATCAAACCATATTCTTCATTGAGAATAGCGAAGATATAATCTGAATAGGCTACAGGCAGATGATAGGTCTGACTACTATGCCCCGAGCCTACGCCAAATATTTTTCCTTTGGCAAGTGCAATGAACGATTGTTGTACTTGGTAGTCTAACTCTTCTGGCGCAGTTGTTCCAGACACCATGCCCCACCATTTTTCTATCCTTTTTACTGCGGTAGACCCTCTTTGTCCCACGATCAAAGACAGCCCCAAGCAAATAACGCCTATCCCTATGAGTTTTAGCAGAGAATTTATGGACACTCTGCCTATAAACATGATGATAAGGCATGTAGTAAAAAGCATCATGGCAGTAGATAAATCCGACAAAGCAATCAAACCACAAATCACACCGCACCAAATAAGGATAGGCAATAAAGACTTTTTGAAATCATCAATATTTTGTTGCCTCTTCGCTAGCATACTGGCTAGGTTTGAAATCAACGCCAACTTTGCCAAATCTGACGTTTGAAAAGTCTGATTGATAAAAGGGATCATGATCCACCTACTAGCCTCGTTCTCTGTGATACCTTTGAAATAGGTATAAATCAATAAAGGAACACATAAGAGCAAAGCAAAACGAGAGATTTTGGAATAATATATATAGTTGATATTATGCGCCACCCACATAGCCATAAAACTAAAGCCTATCAATATACAGTGCTTGATGAGGTAGTACTCCGTATCTCCATCCTTAGAACGAAAAGCAGGAGCACTTGCAGCACTATACACCAAGAGAATGCTTAGTACTGAAAGCAGTATAATGATCGTCCAAATGACTGGATCTCCTTTTAAATTATTTTTTATCCAAGTTTGCATCCTTATTAGTACTATAGCTTGACCGTATAGCACACTGTTTTTTTTAGTTTTAGTTTATTACTTACTATCTTTTATAAAATTTATAACGATAAAAATATATTGTACATATTAAATCTCCTTTGCTTTCGTTCTAGCGCCCTCACCGCTTTTTTGAACTGCTCCCCTCTCTCTTCATAGTTTTCAAACAAGTCAAAGCTTGCACACGAAGGAGAAAGTAAAATAATATCCCCTTTCTCTGCTAACTCACTGCCAAGCATTACAGCTTCGGACATATTTTGTGTCTCTAGTAAGGTATCTACTTTGCCCTCAAAAGCTTTTTTTATCTTTTCGTTTTCTTTCCCCAAACAAATAATGGCTTTTACTTTTTCGTAAACCAATTCTTCCATTTTGGTGTAATCATTTCCTTTATCGACACCACCCGCTACCCAAATGATAGGTTTATCAAAACTATCAATGGCATACTTAGTAGCATCTACATTGGTAGCCTTAGAGTCATTGATAAAACGTACACTATTAATCATCCCTGTATCTTCCAAACGGTGTGGTACATTCTTGAACGAAGAGATACATGCCATCACTTGCTCTTCTGTAACACCCGTAGCCATCGCCGCAAGCACTGCTGCCATCATATTAACACAGTTATGCTTTCCATGCAAAGGCAAGATCACATTGTCTAGCTTCATTAACGTTTTGAAATGATTATTCACATTAAAATGTAAATTCTCATCTTTCAAATACCCCCCATTCAAAATATTCTCTGTTACAGACACCCCCAACTTGAAAGGCGAAATATTTCTCTTGCTTATTTCTTGGCGTATCACAGGATCATCAGAGAAGAAAACAAAATAATCTTTCTTTTTCTGGTTCTGAATGATTTTCATTTTAGCATCTACATACTGCTGAAAGTCATGGTTGTAGCGATCTAAATGATCTGGTGTAATGTTTAACAATACCGCTACATCAGCTTTGAACTCATACATGCCATCCAGCTGAAAGCTACTTACCTCTAGCACATAATAGTCATACTGATCTTTGACTACCATCTCTGCAAAACTATCACCAATATTACCCGCAACCCCTACTTTGAAGCCTGAGTTTTTGAGTATATGGTATATCAAAAGGGTAGTCGTCGTTTTCCCGTTACTGCCCGTAACCGCTACTATTTTTGCTTTGGTATAACGCGCAGCAAATTCAATTTCAGAAATCACCTTTATACCCTTTCCCTTCGCTTTGACTATGATGTCTGCCGTTTCGGGTATGCCTGGGCTTTTAATTATTTCTTCTGCTTGTAAAATTTCTTTTTCCGTATGCTGCTGCTCTTCAAAGGCAATGCCTGCTTTTTGTAGTTTTTGTTTAAAAGGACTGGAGATTTCTCCACAGTCAGACACAAACACATCGAATCCTTTCTCCTTAGCAAGGATAGCCGCTCCCACTCCGCTAATGCCAGCTCCAAGTATGCTTATCTTTTTCATTTCTTTTAAACTTTAATTCCTAAAAACAGTATTGCCCCTATCGTAACTTTAGAGTCGCTAAAGCTACAATAGCCAACATGACACCCACAATCCAAAAACGTGTAACGATTTTAGATTCGTGCATTCCAGATTTTTGATAGTGATGATGCAAAGGAGACATCTTGAATATCCTTTTTCCTTCACCATATTTTTTCTTAGTATATTTGAAATAAGATACCTGCATGATGACAGATAGATTTTCTACTAAGAATATCCCACATAATATAGGGATGAGTAATTCTTTGCGTATCGCTAATGCTATGACAGCAATGATTCCACCAATACATAGACTCCCTGTGTCTCCCATAAATACTTTGGCAGGATAGGAGTTATACCATAAAAACCCAATGCAAGCACCTACAAAAGCAAAACTAAAAATCACGATCTCCCCCGTATTGGGCAAATACATGATGTTGAGGTAATCTGCAAAAACAGTATTACCAGATACATAAGCCAAAATACCCAAGGTTGACCCTATGATAGCTGATGTACCTGCAGCCAAGCCATCAATGCCATCAGTAATATTAGCACCATTTGACACCGCTGTTACCACGACTATCACCACCAACACATAGACAATCCATGTATAATCTTTTCCCAAAAAAGGAAGGATATTCCCATAGTCCAATTCATTATCCTTAAAGAACGGTATCGTCGTAATGGTCGATTTCTCGTCATGATAAGTGTCCGCTGCATTGATCGTTGTCTTCTTTTTAACGATCATACTTTCTACATACTCCGCCGTTACATGTGTTTTTGAATGACTGCTTACTTCTTGTCCATTGTTAAATGAAAATGCATGTCCTTCATATTGGCGCACTACCACAGCATCATGAAAAAACAGCACTAGCCCTACAATCAACCCCAGTCCTATCTGCCCTACGATCTTAAACTTACCAGAAAGACCGTCTTTGTTTTTTTTGAATACTTTGATGTAATCATCCAAAAAACCAAGCATTCCAGTCCAAAGTGTAGAGATAATGAGTAAAATAACATATATGTTTTTCAACTCACATAAAAGCAATGCAGGTATAAGAATACACGTAATGATAATCACGCCACCCATCGTAGGTGTGCCCTGCTTTTCTTTCTGCCCTTCTAAGCCTAAGTCTCTTACACTCTCACCTATTTGCTTTTTTTGTAAAAATTGAATGAATTTTTTACCAAAGGCCATAGAGATAAGCAAAGAAATGATGATCGCAAGACCAGAACGAAAGCTGATGTACTGGAATACTCCTGCTCCCGCCAAATCAAAATTCTCATCTAAATAATTAAACAGATAGTATAACATCGTTTTATATAAAATCTATAATTGCTCAAATACTTGTTTCAATATTTCTTTATCATCAAAGGGATATTTTTCACCTTTGATTTCTTGATAGGTTTCGTGCCCTTTGCCTGCTACCAGAATAATATCTTTTGCCTGCGCCAAGGTACAAGCCGTTTTTATGGCTTCTTCTCTATCCTCTATCGCAAGTACCTTTCTCCTTTGTATCGGATCAAGACCTGCTTTCATTTGATTTAATATTTCTTTTGGATCTTCATCCCTTGGGTTGTCAGAAGTCAAAATCACTTGATCGCTATAGTTTGCCGCTATAGAAGCCATCAACGGTCTTTTGTCAGTATCCCTATTTCCTCCACAACCTACCACCGTAAGTACCAATCCATTCCCTTTCACAGATTGTATGGTAGTCAATACATTTTCAAGAGCGTCTGGTGTATGTGCATAGTCCACAATGGCAACTTGTCCATTGGGTGAAATCACCTTTTCAAAACGTCCATTTACAGCTCCCAAAGAAGACAAAACTGCCAAAAGCTCTGCTTTATTCTCTCCCAAAAGCACTCCCACAGCATACACACTCAATAGATTATAAGCATTAAAGTTACCGCTCAACTTAAACCACACCTCGTTTTTATCTACCTCCGCCAACATACCTAGCAGAGAATCTTCTAATACTTTGATCTTAAACTCTGCCAAAGACTTCATAGCAAAACGATATCTTGTAGCCTTGGAGTTTTGAAGCATAATACTTGCACGTCTATCGTCTTGATTAACCAATGCAAACGCTTTTTTTGGTAATTGGTCAAAGAGCTTTTTCTTAGCAGTGATATAGTCTTTGAATGTTTTGTGATAATCCAAATGGTCATGAGAGATATTAGTAAACACCCCTCCATCAAAATCTACCTCTGCTACTCTGTTTTGATCCAAAGAATGCGAACTCACCTCCATAAAGCAATGCGTACATTGATTCGTAACCATCTCAGCAAATAGTTGCTGCAAACTTATGGCATCTGGGGTGGTGTGTGTGGACGGTATCACTTTACCATTGATTCTGTTTTCTACTGTAGAAAGCAAACCACAATTGTAGCCTAGGCTAGTAAACAGCTCATACATCAAGGTTGCACAAGTGGTCTTCCCGTTAGTCCCCGTTACACCTACAACTTTTAATTTCGTTGACGGATGGTCATAAAAGATAGCTGCAATCTTGCCTAAGGCAAAAGAAGAATCTTTAACTAATAGAAAAACGATGTCTTCTGGCACCTCAGAGGGCACTTCTTCTACAACAATAACCTTTGCGCCTTGGGCTATCGCATTGTCAATAT
>WTJX01000409.1 GCA_011524675.1 Cytophagales bacterium | reverse complement strand
AAAATTTTAAAAGCTTTAGTTCTGCAAAGCCCTCTTTTATAAAACTTCCTAAAAGTATCGTCCTTTGTAAATCTCTACTTTTTTAGGCTCGACAAGTTCTTTTTTTACAAGCTTTACTTTCATATTTGTTTTAACTTCAAACAAGATTTTGAGTTTAGAGGGGAGTTTCATCTTTAAAAGTTGATTTATCGTAAAGATTTTTGAGCGAATATTTATGTTTTACACATTCGTATTTTCGTGAGTTTATACGTTAGTTAGGTATATAAAGTTTTCATTTAGCTAAAATTTAAGTTTTACGTTTTGTTATGTTCTAGTGAACTAAATGCAACAAGCTTCAAGGTTTCACCTTTAGCATACGGGTTTCGTGGAATGGAATTATATGGAAATAGTTGTGTTTTCACGAAGGATTACGCATCTTTAAGCTATGCAAAAAATAGCTATCTTCGCTGGAACTTTTGACCCTTTTACAGTTGGGCACGCAGATATCGCCAATAGGGCCGCTGCTGCTTTCGACAAACTTATCATTGCCTTTGGCAAAAACACTCAAAAGAAAAGGTATTTTCCTATAGAGCAGGTATCTCAAGCAGTAGAAAAGCTCTATCAAACAATGCCTACGGTAGAGATTGTGATATATGAAGGGCTTACGGCTGACTTTGCAAAAAAAGTAGGGGCAAACTATTTAGTCCGCGGACTAAGAAACACTACCGACTTTGAGTATGAAAATACAATCTCGCAAGGAAACAAACATCTAAATAATAATTTAGAGACTATGTTTTTGATTACAGACCCTAGGCTTGCATACATAAGCTCATCCATTGTGAGGGAAATACATAAACATGGCGCTGATGTATCTCCTTTTTTGCCCTACCCTATCTAATAAGAAACTAAATAAATCGTATGCATTCGGTTAACTACGTCTTAATTTCCATGAGCTTTTGGCTGTTAGGTATTAGCTGTTAGCTTTTTTAGTAACGAGTTAAAACTACATACTATTTATTTTTAATAAAATAAGAGCTAAAGGCTAAAAGCTTTAGCTATTAAAGGTAAGTAGGCTTTTTCAACTTGAACACTCAAATACAAAAACACTTGAACACATTTTAAACACATGAAAACTACTTTAAAAACAATACTTATAACAGTTATAGTATGCTGCTTTAGCTCTTGTACTATCAAGGTTGAAGAGCTTTATCACAGTAACGCTACCGTAGAAACTCATATCGAAGTAAAAGTTAACGATAAAGCGCTCTCAGCGATGAATCAATCTGCTTCAAAAGATAAAAATAAAAAAGAAGAACTTGAGAAATTCCTTAACCAAAAACTAAACTTACATCAAGTTTTAGTGGAAGAAGGAGTCTATGATACGATACCTTTTGACGAAGTTCAATTTTTTAAAAAAATAAACTTCGAAGTAGTCTCTGATAAAACTAATAACGACTCGATCAGAGAATTTAGTTTTAATGTAAATATAGAACCGTATAATCTAGAAGAAGTGTCAAAGGAAGTATTGCATTTCTTAGAGCAAGGAAAAGAACTTCTCGATACCATGCAAGATGTTACGACTCAAGAAAGACAAAAAATAGCACAAGCTTTCGTAGAAATTAGAGAGATGATGGGGGAAAGGGCGAATGCATGGGATGGAAAGAAATTAGACTTAACTGTAGAAGCCTACCAAAGTTCTGAGAGCGATAAAGATGTAAAAGTAAAAAAAATGACATCGGAAGAAATAGAGCAAACGGCGCAATTTATTAATAATATGATTGGAGAGGTGAGTATTTCCTACATGAAAGTTTTTGATAAAGAAATCAAATTCTATAACACAGACCATCCTTTGTATAAACAAATAGACAATCATACCTTGGGTTTCAAGGTAAATATCATTGAATTCCTCACTAAATCTGAAGATGAATATCAGATTCATGTAGAAACGAAGTAAGTAAGAGCTAGTATCACAACGAAAAAAACTAACTTACAGAAGGCTTTGCATAAAAAAACACACTATATAGCTTTTACGAAAGCCTCCATTAGCTATAAAGTAAAAAGCATTTATTTCATT
>WTJX01000356.1 GCA_011524675.1 Cytophagales bacterium | reverse complement strand
CCGAACCGTCCGACTATTTGTTAATTGCTCTTTTGTTGATCTGCCTGTTTGTGCTATATCAAAAAAAGAAAGCCAATGCTTTTGTAAAACATTTCTAAAAAGAGCTTTTCACGTCTCATTCTATTATTGGGGCGTGAAACCATCATGTCGAATGTCAAAGGTCAAAGGTCAAATGTGGCGTTAATACCGACAGACAAGCGCATGATTAAAACATGTATAACATACTGAATAACAACATATTAGTACTTATATCTAGCGACTAGATACTAACTACTAGATACTTTTAAACACATAAAACGTGCATGTTAAGGATGAAAAGTTAAAAGTTATTGGGTTTAACTCATAAGGTAATAATTAAAAAAGGCTCAAAGCACATAGCTCATTGCGCAAAGCTTTTTCAACTTGAACACTCGAATACAAGAACACTTGAACACATTTTAAACACATGAAAACCGCAGGTTAAAGGTTGAACATGAAAAGTTGAACTCACAAAACAACGCTTATAACGTAAAACGTAGAATCTATAACTTAAAACGTACATGATGACTTATCTCAATATGACAAAGTTTAGCAAGAGGGAAATTATTTTCTCTCTGCTAACCATATGTGTATCGGTGCTATGCTATAAAAAACTTAGCTTCTACATCTCATTTGACTTTAATATACTGTCGTTTCTACTGGTCTTTCCCTTTGTTTTTAGGAAAGTAAGTGAACAAAAGTCTTATCGATATGCTTATTTCTCACTCTTATGTATCGTCCTTTATTTCTTTTTAGAGCTAAGTTCTCTTTTCTTTTTTGCGTCAGTATTGGGTGTTTTTTTCTTTTATGAAGGGCTGTATGGCAAAACAAATCTTACAGCTTTTTTCTTTGTGGTTATCGTCAATCCTACTGTACTGTTCTTGTCCGATTTGTTTGGCTTTGAGATTAGGCTTTGGCTTACTCAAATAGCAGCAAAGCTATTATCATTTACGGGTAGTACCTACGAGGCTCAAGGTAATTTGATCCTCTGTAGAGAAGAATATTTTCAAATTGATCCTGCCTGCATGGGGCTCAAAATGGTAAGCTTAAGTTTTTTACTCTGCATTATACTTATCACTTACCATGAAAAGGTAAAAAAGTATTGTTATAGCTTTTGGAAGATCATCGTACTGATCGTATGTACTTATCTATTAGTAATTGCTACTAACTTAATACGTATCGTGCTCATCACATTCTTAATTGCGAAGGAAGGAACTTTTGCGCATGAGTTCATAGGTATTTCTGCCTTCATACTATACACTCTCCTACCTTTGGTATGGCTTGTCTCTAAGTGTGGGAGAAAGCTAAACGAAGAACAGCACAATAGTGAAAAGCCTATAGTAGCTGTGAACAGAAAATACTTCATTGGGCTTTGTACAGTACTAGTGTGCTCTCTGGCCCTGATTCCTCCCCTGCTAGATGTAAAAATAGAACAGAAAGAAACCTTTGGAAAAGATAATATCGCCTTTGATTTGTCTGGCTTTCAGCTTTCAAAAGCACGTTTCAACGTGCTAAAGCTAGAAAAAGATGATTTCTTGATGTACATCAAACCACCTATTCACTTTTTTCAAGCGGACCACACCCCTCTGATCTGTTGGAAAGGAAGTGGTTATAAAGTTTCTCAAGAGCAGATGTTAACTATTAAGGATAAAAAAGTCTATTACTGCCAGTTGAAAAAGGGAAACGATGTGTTATATATCAGTTGGTGGTATGATAGTGGTGATGAGAAAACGACTTCACAGATGTACTGGAGATCTCAAAGTTTACTCAAACAAAAAAAGTTTGCGCTTGTAAATATTGTTTGCGATAACAAAGCGGCTTTGCTAGCTAAAACAAGTCATTTTTTGAAACAAAAAATACTATTGAAATAATTAGATTTTGAGACTTTGAGATTATAAGACAAAAGACATAAGACGTAGAGACATAAAGACGTAAAGACATAGGGACTTAGAGACGTGAAAGGCAGGATTTTATTCCACGGAAGAGGAAAAAGATTAAGGTTTAAAGATCAAAGATTAAAGTGAGGTGTAATGTGG
>WTJX01000499.1 GCA_011524675.1 Cytophagales bacterium | reverse complement strand
CAAAGACTAGATTTTATTCCACGAAAGTGGTTTTCTTTAATTAAAAGAAGGCTTTACAAAAAATGGTTTTGCAAAGCCTTCTAATAATAAGAGTAGGGTAGTTAAGTAGTGATTTGTGTTTAATCAACTTTGTACTAATGACTTAATACTACTTATAGTAAAGCAAAAACTAAATTGCCGTTTAATAGTACGAAGTATAAAGTACCAAGTACCACGATATGAAAAGCATTTAAAAAAGATAGTCTATTGACTTTTAAGTACTCAAACAACTTAAAAGAAAACATTCTTTGTACCTTGTACTTAATGCAGACTTTTGTAAAAACACGAATAATCGAATTTTAATGTAAACTAGCTTCTTATCTACTATATATAGACTAAGTATATTTACTCTATATTATGTTAAGTAGAAGTTGTTTTATAAATTTTTTTATCTACTTCATTAAAAAGAAATTGGTTTATTTATAAATTCATAAAATAGAAGCAGATAAGATAAAACTTGAATCAATGAAAAAAACTAGATTTTTCGCTTCAAACAAAAAAGTTTGAATTACTTCTTAAAATAATTCGCTTACTTTTGTAAAAACCATTTATCCAAATGAGTAAAAAGTGCATTCTCAACGAACAACTTTTAGAAATCACCATACAACGTATGTGTTATCAGATAATAGAAAATCATGGTGATTTTTCAGATTCTGTTCTAATAGGCTTACAGCCCAAAGGCATATTTTTCGCTGCCAAAATCAAAGAAGTTTTAGAAGAGCTTACCTCTTGTACTATACCCTTAGGCTATTTAGATACTACATTCCATCGTGATGATTTCCGAAGAAGAGATACACCTGTAGAGGCAAGTAGTACAAACATCCCTTTTACTATTGAAGGTAAAAAAGTCATTGTCATTGACGATGTATTGTTTACAGGTCGTTCTGTAAGGGCTGCATTGGATGCTATGATTACCTTTGGAAGGCCTGAAAAAGTGGAACTAGTAATTCTAATCGACAGGAAATATACACGAGATCTACCTATTGAGGGAAACTATATAGGGAAACAAATAGATAGCCTTCTTTCGCAAAAGGTAGAAGTAACTTGGAAAATAAATAAAGCCGAGCAAGATGCTGTTTGGTTAGTAACACAGTAGGTATGAGTAGTCAGTTAAGCACTAAACATTTATTAGGAATAAAAGACCTCACAAGTGAGGACATAGAATTGATCTTCAAAACTGCCGATCAGTTTAAGGAAGTGATAGAAAGACCTATCAAAAAAGTACCTTCACTGAGGGATATTACGATTGCGAATCTTTTTTTTGAAAACTCTACAAGAACGCGGATGTCTTTTGAGTTGGCAGAAAAAAGACTTTCGGCAGATGTAGTCAATTTTTCTTCTGCCTCTAGTTCTCAGAAAAAAGGCGAAACTTTGCTAGATACTGTCAATAATATCTTAGCTATGAAAGTAGATATTGTCGTGATCAGACACAGAAGCGTAGGAGTACCGCAGTTTCTGAGCCAACATATAGATGCTACCATAGTAAACGCTGGAGATGGTACGCACGAGCACCCTACACAAGCTTTATTGGATACGTTTTCTATTAGAGAAAAATTAGGTGATATCAAGGGGCTAAATGTATGTATCTTTGGAGATATCTTACATTCTAGGGTAGCCTTATCTAATATTTTTGCACTACAAAAATTGGGTGCTCATGTGATGGTATGCGGACCGAATACACTTATTCCTAAGCATATAGAGGCACTAGGAGTCAAAAAAGAATTGAAAGTAGAAAAAGCGCTGGAGTGGTGCGACGTTGCCAATGTACTCAGAATACAGTTGGAACGACAAGAAGACAGCGTCCCAAATTTTCCATCGCTGAGAGAATATGCCATGCACTATGGTATCAACCAAAAAAGATTAGACGCTTTAAACAAAAAAATCACCATTTTACACCCTGGACCAATCAATAGGGGGGTAGAAATAACGAGCGAAGTAGCAGACTCTGAACACTCGGTGATCTTACAACAAGTAGGCAATGGTGTAGCCATCAGAATGGCTGTACTCTACCTTTTAGCATC
>WTJX01000283.1 GCA_011524675.1 Cytophagales bacterium | reverse complement strand
AAAAAATCTAACACACTGAAAATCAGCATGAAATAATTACAGTCGGAAGTGCTGGTGAAAGTTTAAGTACTATTAATAAGGATGATATAAGTAAAACTTTTGTAAAAAACACCTTCTTTTCTACAGCTACAGATGCTTCTACTCAATCTACAGAAGAACAGGAGTATACTAAGATATTACTAGAGACGTTTGAAAGCAGGCATAAAATTGTAGAAACGAATATCAATGACATCTTTATTGAACCAGATACCTCTTCAACTGATACAGAAAATGAGAAACTGTTCTTACACCTAGAAGTAGAGATGCAAGAAGAAAATTTACAAATAAGGAGTGTTACAGACAAAGATGGTAATAAGGTAGAGCAAATTATTTTTGACTAATGGGCATACTTATACATTACAAAAAAAAGAATTTAGTTTCGGCAATAGATCAACTCGTTGTACTGCATCAACAGTACAATCAGAATACCTTTGGGCTTGAAGCAGACCTTTCACGCTTATTGGAAGAAACGCAGGCTTTTTTCAAACAAATAGGACAAAGTCAGCAACAGTCTATGGTGAGTAAGCTTAGTATTTATTTGCAGACTGCCCTGTCGGGAATAAACCCTCAAACATTGGAAGTTGTAAAGAAATATAGGAGGTTAATGATAAAAACCGCCGTTTACCACTGTCTCTCTTCACTAAGTTCACTTCTAGAACAAGAACTGGGGGAAATTAACGCCTTATTATCTCAAAGTAAAAAGGTGATAGAACAAGTGATGATCTCTGCAATACAATCACATATCATTACGCATGAGCAAATTCAAAAGGTAGAGTCAATACAAGAAGTAGAGAAATTATGGATTTACTTCAAATCAAAAATTGAACAAGTTAATACCATACACAAAAAGCTATTGTTAGACTTATTAAATCAAGATATCTATCTTCTATTGGATGAAGTTATAGACAGCTTGAAAGAAAAAGAATAGGTCAGAAATAGTTCTACTAAAAGAAGGCTTTGCAATACCATTTATAAAAATAAAAAAATGAAGAAAAGACATATTTTATTATTAGATGATAGCAATAGGAAAGATGCTTTAATCAAAACAGAAAGGGAGTTTAGTACCAAGATAACTTCTTCATCAGAATTGAGCAGTAAAGTACGCGCTCATAATGTATATGAAAGTGGAAATGGGCTTCACTTAAAAAACTTAGGTATTGTCATCATAGAAGATGATGATACGGAGAAAATTGAACAGTTTTGCTCTTCGCACAATAGTCCTGTTCAGTACTATGAAGAGTCAAAAAAAATCTTTAGACCAGTACAAGGCTTGGATATTATTGACCAATTGAAAGATACAGTTTCTGAGCTTAACAATAAGATCAACGACTTAGAAGAATACTTGAAGTCTAAACATCAAAAAAGTACCTCTCAACGTCTTACGTGGGGTTTAGAGCAACTTGAGATTGACAAAACTAATCTAAATGGTGAAGGAATAGATGTTTGTATTTTGGATACAGGCTTTTATTTGGCACATCCAGATTTTAAAGATCGTGAAATCAAAGGAAAGAGCTTTGTGCCTAACGAAAGTTGGGAGGAAGACCGCAATGGACATGGCACACATTGTGCAGGCGTTGCAGTAGGAGGTGTTTCTCAAGAAAATGGACTCCGTTATGGCATTGCTTCTGCGGCAAGAGTTGTTATAGGAAAAGTACTTGACGATCATGGGAATGGTGCTACTGACTGGTTAGTTGATGCACTTGATAATTGTATTGAAAAAAAATATAATGTCGTTTCTTTATCTTTAGGTGCTCCTGTAGGGATAGGGCATAAACCTAGTCAATTATTTGAACGTTTAGGACAAGTAGCCTTAAAAAATAATTGTTTACTCATTGCTGCGGCAGGTAATGAAAGTAAGAGACCAAGCTTACCCAAACCTGTCAATGCTCCAGCGAATTGTGAATCTTTTATGGCGGTAGCAGCACTTGATCGTTCGCTTACTGTTGCAAACTTTTCTAATGCAGGGATCAATATAGGGCATCTCTAAAAACCCAAAATTACGATATTAGGCTAAAAATGGCTATT
>WTJX01000700.1 GCA_011524675.1 Cytophagales bacterium | reverse complement strand
CATGAACACTTGAACACATTTTAAATATATGAAAAAAAGCATACGCTATGGTACATTGTGGGTATTACTACTATGTTTGAATGTCATACAACTTTCTGCATCAGAAAAAGCAAAAGGTGATAAAGCATTTGAGCATTTATCTTTTGAAGAGGCCATCATACATTACAGCATTGCCTTGCTCAAAGGAGACTCCTCCGTCATTAGTCCTTTAGCGCAGAGCTATGTACGAGTACATGACTACCAACATGCCGTAGAGCTATATAGAACACTCTACGCCAATAAGTCTTTGTTTAAAAAAGAAGACGACTTACAATATTTTATCATTAGCCTAAAGGCTATAAATGCTTACCAAGAGTTACACAAGTTGTTTAAAAAAAACCACCTCAATGAACACGTCATCGAAGCACTCAAAAGAGAAAACTACCTAGAATTAATAAAACATAAGCCCGACTATACCATCAAGAAACTCAATATTAATTCTGCTGGTTCAGATTGCTCTCCAACATTCATGACAGATAAGCAAATAGCTTTTGTTTCTGATAGAAAGATAGAAGGCGTTGAATACAAAATACACCCGTGGAGTGGGCATCACTTTTACAACATACTACTAGCAGACATACACAAAGGTAATTATGATAGCCTAGTCAATGTCCGCTCTATCAGTAAAAACATCAATACAGACTTAGAAGAAGCCTCTGCCAGCTATGACTCAAAAAGTAAGCGAATAGTCTATAGTGGTATGGTCGTAAAAAAAATAAAAAAGAAAAAAAGCATTATCAAAGAGCAAGAAATTGCCACTATTCGTTTGATGTTTTCTGACTTTGAAGTGGACTCTTATCAATGGACCAAACCAAAAAACCTTATTTTTAATGTAGATACCAATACTATAGAGACAATACAACACCCTTGCTTTGCTCATGATGGCAATGTATTATTTTTTTCTAGTGATACACCTTGGGAAGGGCATCAAGGAAAATTTGACATCTATATGATTAAACGTACAACTATGGGCACATGGTCAGCTCCTATCAATCTTGGTCCCCTTATCAATACCAAAGAAAACGAAGGCTTCCCTACCTACCATGAAGATGGCTTACTCTACTTTAGTAGTGATGGTCGATTAGGCTTAGGCAAGTTAGACATCTATCTTTCTTCAGTACATTTTTTAGAAGACAAGAGTTTAGTTTTTTCTCCTCCCATAGATTTAGCCCCCCCTATCAATAGCTATGCAGATGACTTTGGATTAGTCTTCAACAAAGATAGGAAACATGGGTACTTTTCTTCTGACAGAATAGACGGTAAGGGAAACGACGACTTATATGCAATCACCTACATTGGCAAAGAACAACAAAAGGAAGAGGAAGAAGAGGAGAAAAAAAAGGAAACTGTTACTATAAATAAAAATATCTCCACAGTTATGCCCAAACTTTCTGTAAAAGGGGTAGTATATAATACCTTTACCCATAACCCTGTTAACTCTGCAAGGATATTTTTATACAATGACGCAGGAAAGATCATCAAAAGACAAAAAACCAAAGAAGATGGGAGTTATAGCTTTGAAATAGACCACCATATAAGCTATAGTATTGAAGCTATGGCTACAAAATTCACTCAGTTTGGGCAGAGAAAGCATACCGTACAAGTAAGTGACACAAATAAGAATATCGTGATACACAATATTCCTCTAGAACCAGAAAAGCAAATTTTTATAGAACCCATAAACTTTGACTTCAACGATCATAAAATAGTAGAAGAAGACAAATATTACCTCAATCAGATTGCTTCTATTTTAAAGGAAAAACCAAAACACATCACCTTAGAAATTTATTCTCATACCGACTGTAGGGGAAATGATAAATATAACTTAAAGCTGTCAAACAGAAGGGCAAAATCTACAAAGGAGTATTTAATCAAAAAAGGTGTTTTAGAGAGTCAAATCACAGTAGCAGTAGGTATGGGATCAGAAGACCCTATTGTCTTTTGTAATTGTATCACAAACAATGATTGCGATGAATTGGACCATAGGCTCAACAGACGTTCAGAATTTGTATTAAAGACAGAATAAA
>WTJX01000661.1:5564-6834 GCA_011524675.1 Cytophagales bacterium | reverse complement strand
TTTTTACAAAAGTCTGCATTAAGTACAAGGTACAAAGTACAAAGAATGGTTTCTTTTAAGTTGTTTGAGCACGAAAAAGTTAACGCTCTATCTTTTTTTTATGCTTTCCTTATCGTGATACTTGTTGCTTTATACTTCGTACTATTCAGCAGTAATTTAGTTTTTGCTTTACTATATCTTGGCTTTTTAAAATGATTAAAAGCTCTAAATAGCAAAAAACAAATAACAAAGGTTGTTTTTTGCTATTTGTTTTTTGTTAGCTATTCTAATTTCACTTCATTTTGAATTTATTTCAAAATTAATTTTGTATCTGCGGGGGCATATTTTTTCCCTCTAATTTTTTCAAACTCCTTCACCATCTCTTCCAGTTTTTTAGGGTTAGATTTTGCAAGGTTATGTTGCTCCCCAGCATCCTTAGAAAGGTTAAAAAGTTGATGGTTTTCTGAGTTGCCAAGTTCTATATTTACCTCTCTGTTTTTTCTTGCACCTTTGTATGGAGGAATCATGACCCAGTCTCCTTTGATAAGTGCAGTTCTTTTGCCCGCTTCTATCACTAAGTTTTCTCTTCCTTGATCTGTTTTGCCAAGAAAAGCATCAAGCAATACTTCGCTATCTTCACCTTTCTGTTTGCTGCCCACCAAGGCTGCTAGAGAAGAAATAATATCTACTTGGCATACTAATGCGTCGGAAACTTTTGGCTTTATAGTTCCTTTCCAGTAAGCAAAAAACGGTACATGTGTTCCCGCCTCATACAAGCTATACTTTCCACCTCTCAACCCACCAGTAGGCGTATGGTTCCCTAGTTTTTCTACAGCATCATCGTAGTAACCATCGTTTAGCACTGGGCCATTGTCGCTAGAAAACAGAATCAATGTGTTTTCTAATAATCCTTCTTGTTCAAGGGTATTCATAAATTCACCAATACACCAGTCAGCTTCATAGATCACATCTCCTCTTGGTCCCATGCCAGATTTACCTACAAATCTTGGGTGGGGAGTTCTAGGGACATGCGGCTGTTGCATGGCATAATACAAGAAGAAAGGTTCATCTTTGTGGGCTTTTACATAGCTTTTGGCTTTGGCTAAGAAGTGATCTGCCATATCTACATCCTTCCATTTAGCGCTTTTACCCCCTGTCATAAAACCGATTCTTGGGATACCATTCACAATACTTTGGTTGTGTCCATGATGCCATTTCATAGTCAATAGTTCAGGGTTTTTTGCTCCTGTTGGCTGACCGTCCATATTTTTTTTATAGCTTACTTTTATAG
>WTJX01000661.1:0-5554 GCA_011524675.1 Cytophagales bacterium | reverse complement strand
TAGGGTCTTTAGGGTCTAGGTTGGCTACTTTGCCGTTGTCGATATATACAGTAGGTACTCTGTCTTGTGTAGCAGCCATGATGTAAGCATAGTCAAAGCCTACTTGATTAGGTCCCGGAGTAATCTCTTTGTTCCAATCTACATTTCCGTTTCCAAGCCCTAAATGCCATTTGCCTACAATGCCTGTATGATAGCCTTCGGTTTTTAGCATTTTGGGAATAGTGAGTTGGTCTTTGCCTATAATTAATGGAGCTGTGCCTGGTAATATTTTGATGTTTTTTCCTCTCCAAGGGTATCTGCCGGTAAGCAAGGCATAACGGCTAGGCGTACAGGTAGCTGAGGACGCGTAACCTCTTGTAAAGCGTACACCTTCATTTGCCAAACGATCAATATTAGGCGTAGAAATATTTTTTGCACCGTTGGCACTTACATCTCCATAGCCCAAATCATCCGTGTAAATGATGATGATGTTTGGTTTGCTGTTTTTTGAATGTAAACTTGGGTTGCTTAATGCAAATAGCATTATAAATAAGATCAAATAGTGTTTCATATGTTTATATGTGTTTTACGTTTTAAGTTATAGGTTCTACGTTATAAGCATTGTCTTGTGAATTAGACTCAACCTTTCACCTTTACATATCCTTTCGAGCTTAAAAGAGAAACCTTTGGATGAGTACTTCAAATTTCTCTTTTTTATGTTACTTATTACTTCATTATTTTCCAAAAAACTTATAATAATCTTCAATTTGTCATGTTTTTAGCTTAATCATGAGGTTGTAAGGCGAAATTTGAACGTATGACAGTTTAGGTCTTGAAAGGGAAATATTCTTGTAAAGTTGGTAGCTCTACTTTATAAGAAGTCTTTGCAAACCCATTTTTTGCACTTATTCAGCGTTATACAAAATTTTAAAATGTTGAAAGCCTTGACGAAGTACAAAGCCTTAGTTACGCAAAGACCTCTATAATGATTGGGTATGCTGTAAAAAAAACTTAGCCATATAGTATGACCAAAAGTTAGTCTGAAGCATAAATTCCTATTAGGTCTTTTTGTCCTCCCACTTAGTGTAGAATGAAGTGGGAGTAACTTTTCGGAAACTATATTCTAGTGCTTGTGTTGACTATGATATAAGAAACGGATAGTCCGTTGAGCGATTTGAGTGTTACTTTGTGTTTTCCTTTTGCTATAGGCATGCCTCCTATAGATGTATAACTCAATCCGTTTTTACCTAAAGCGTTTACTTTTAGCGGTTTTCCGTCAACGATTAATTCTGCATCTATGAGTTGCCCTGCTCCTTTTTTGAGTTGCATGATAAAGCTTAACTGGGGTTTGTCTCCTTTGATATGGGTATTGTCAAATTCCCAACTGATAGATTTTCCTTGATCTATATAGTGTGTATGCACCATAGCTCCTTTTTTCCAACTGACCATTTTACCTTCTAAATCAGAAATGTTAGCTTCTGTATAATTTTTAGAGAATAGGGTATCAAACTGTGTGTATTGACTGGTTTTTCCATAGTTTTTCTTTTTGTTGTACTGAGCTAAAACTTTCTGCCATGGCATAATCCATGGCGTATGATCTAGGGTAATGTAAGGAGAACTCCACGCACTTTTATTATGTTCTTTTGCCCAGTCTTCACATTTTTTTTCGTTGCCCAACTCATACTCACTATAGTCTGCAAGGTATTTCTTGTCTGCAAAAGGATCGTGTGTATCGTGCATCCATTGGTGTATTTCTTTTATCAACCTATTTTTGACATCAGTATGCGTTGGGTCATTGCTAAGGTCATTTAATTCGTAAGGATCATTTTTTAGATCATATAACTGGTATTTTGTAGGTCTTCTGTGTAGACTATATACTCTTTTTGTATCACAGTCTTTCTCCAATCGGCTAGCATGAGAGATGTCTGGACACCCTTCAGATTTTGAGGTGTTGATATATTTTCCATCTCCCAATAGGTTATAAATCAAACGATAACGGCTATCTCTGACTGTTCTTACAGGCCAGTAGTCTTCTATGGTGCAGTGGTTATGATATTCTGAGAAAACATATTCTCTCCATTTTTTTTCTTTTCCTAAGAGCAATGGTTTTAGAGATTTTCCTTCCATCAAAGCAGGGGCTTTGATGTCGGCTGCTTCTAAGACGGTAGGCATAACATCTAATAACGAACCTAGCTTAGTTTCTCTTTTTCCTGCTTTAGTTACACCGGGCCATTTGATAATGAAAGGGACTTTCATACTAAATTCATAAGCGGATGTCTTACCTCTTCCATAGGCTGGTCCGTGGTCTGAGGCAAAAATTACAATGGTGTTTTCTTCTAGTCCTCTTGTTTTGAGTACATCCATAAACATACCTACGGCTAGGTCTGCCTTTTGTATATCATTATAGTAGAGGGCTACATCTTCGTATAGCGATCCTAATTTGGGCAATTCTCTAATTCCTTTTCCAAACTGTGGTAAGGTAAGTTCATCTTCTCTAGTTTTTACTTCATAAGGAGGATCTAGTGTTATCTTACTATGGTTTTTGAAAGGTCTGTGTGTGGTATGAGTTTGTGCCATAAAGAAAAAAGGCTTGTCCTTTGGTTTATGGTCAAAGAAGTTTTCTACTTGTAACCTTGTTTGCTCTATACCATTGTCTAAGCTGTAGCGATGGTGAAAAGGAATATCTGTTTCTGGTCCTACATGTATTTTGTAATTAACGCCAGTGAAATAACCATTCATATTGAGTAGCTGAACCAAGGTAGGGACATCATAGTGCATTCTGTATCCAAAATTCTTTGGCAAACCATAATGACCATTTTGATGTGGGTACAAACTCGTAAACAAACTAGACCTTGATGGGCTACAGGTAGACTGTGTTACATAAAAGTTGTCAAATGTAGTGCCTTCTTTGGCTAGCTGGTCTATAGCAGGTGTAGGAATGGTATTGTCTCCGTACAAAGGCATCTCACAGCCCATGTCTTCTATCATAATCAAATAAATGTTAGGTTTTTTTTTTGCTGCAAAAGCACCAAAAAACAATTGTGTAATGAATAAAAAAATGATCGTGTGTTTCATGTGTTTATATACGTTTTAAGTTATAGGTTCTACGTTTAATCATGCCCTTGTGTGTCGTGAGCTACCTTAGCCTTAGTTTTTTTCGCTCCCGCCGTACGGGTTTCATGTGTTTAAAAATGTGTTCAAGTGTTCATGTATTCATGTATTTAAGTTGGTAACTGACTGTTATTCAGTGTGTTATACATGTTTTAATCATGCGCTTGTCCTGTCTGTATCAACACGACATTCGACATTAGACCTTTGACATTCGACATGCTCGTTTCATGTGTTTATATACGTTTTAAGTTATAGGTTCTACGTTTAATCATGCCCTTGTGTGTCGTGAGCTACCTTAGCCTTAGTTTTTTTCGCTCCCGCCGTACGGGTTTCATGTGTTTAAAAATGTGTTCAAGTGTTCATGTATTCATGTATTTAAGTTGGTAACTGACTGTTATTCAGTGTGTTATACATGTTTTAATCATGCGCTTGTCCTGTCTGTATCAACACGACATTCGACATTAGACCTTTGACATTCGACATTCGACATGCTCGTTTTATGTGTTTATGTACGTTTTAAGTTCTAGGTTCTACGTTTAATCATGTCTTTGACATGTTTGTTTATTTTTTTAGAGTGAAAAATGTCATTGAATATGGTGACATATCTACAGTAAGTTCACTGCCTTCTATGTTTATTTTTTTTGTGTTTTGATCTATTTTGTGTTCGTTCACACTGTACAACGCCTTTACTTTCTTGTAGTTACTTTGTATATTTAAATGAAGTTTTTTCTCACTTGATTTGTTGAGTACCATAAAGTGTAGTTCCTTTGATTTACCTTGTGCAGCGATAATATGTACCGCTTCATTATTCGTTTTTATTTCAATGAGTCTATTTCCTAGGAAATGCTTGTATTTACTTAGTAGGTGATAAGAAGTATTTCCTTTACACTGGTTGCTATGGTCTATGATGCTACGGAAGCCATCTGTTTTCTTTCCATATACATCCCATGATAGTGGCCACATGCATGCCATATATATATCTCCTTGTATAAACTGCATCATCATTTCACTTTGCACGAGTGCGTTTTGATTTTCTGTAAAAGGGATATCTTTTTTTACATCTTGCGGAGCTACATTCCATTCCAAAACACACAAGCCTATATGAGCATACTTTGGGTTTTCATTGATAATGCTTTTGATATGTCGTATTTCGTTGAGATAGCTACGTTGATCTTTGGGTTTTCTCCACTCACTACAGAAATGCATACTTTGTTGAGATTTCCATAGCTTCCAACTAGAGATGTTCCATGCCCAATACCAATGGGCATCTATATAATCAATAGCTTCTCCTGCTACCGATAGGTAAGCGTTTAGTTTTGACCGCTGGTGCAAATGACCATCGCCAAATGCGTTTACATATATTTTTGACTTGGGTAATATCTCTTTCAATATTTTTGAAAAGCGTACAGTCTCCAAAGCATATTGTTCAATAGGGATGTTAACATAAGTACCATGATGCCATGGTTCATTGTCAAGGTAAAACCCCAGTTCTTTTATCCCTTTGGACTTGATGTGTTTTGCCATCCTTTGTGCCTCCGCTATGCTTCGCTCAAGATCATTGGCTTTCAATCCAGAACTAATATTTACGCCAACCAAAGGAGGAATCTTCATTTTTTTACAATGACTTAGATATTCATCCAAATCCATAAAGGCTTGGTTTTCTCCCCAATCTTCTGGAGCTACATAGGTAGATTGCCAACGGTATTTCCAGGTCTTTTCGTTCCAATAGTCTACATACCCATTCACTCCAGGGTGTTCCCAATGAAAACGAGAGGTTTCTTCTCCTCCGGGATAACGAAGGGCTTTAGCACCAAATGTCTCAAGTTTCTCTACTACATTATACTTAGACCAAATGGTATCTAAATCATTGAAGTAACTTAAGTTTTGTCCTAAAAGGTAGGGGCTGACAGTGTGTAACTGCTTGTCTGTGAGTGTAGCATTTACCTGAGAAAACAAGCTTGCTGAGCATAGTGATATTATGAAGATGAATAGTTTCTCTTTTGTCAAAGTAGTATGTTTAAAGTTATATGTTTGGCGTATGTTTACAGAAGGCTTTGCAAAACCATCTTTTGCACTTATTCTGCGTTATACAACATTTTAAAATCCTCATTTACAATGAGTAAACTGCGGTTTTAAAAATTTGAAAGCCTTGACTAAGCACAAAACCTTAGTTATGCAAAGCCTTCTTACATTGTTATCATTGGGACTTCAACGTAAAATATACTTTTATATTGAACACTTCAAAGTTACTTTTTTGTAAAAATAAAGGCTTTAACAATTAGTCGGTTTTGTTTCAAAAATAGTCGTACCAATAGGTTAGTGTATGTTATTTGTTGGTGAGTAGTACAGAAAATGCGCATTTCTTCGTAAGTACGAAGTATAGTGGATAAGAAGCTAGTTTACATTAACATTCGATTATTCTGCTTTTTACAAAAGTCTGCATTAAGTACAAAGAATGGTTTCT
>WTJX01000298.1 GCA_011524675.1 Cytophagales bacterium | reverse complement strand
ACTTTTTCTCGTATATTGCAGTTGTAAAAGAAAGACTAAGACATATAACATGACCCAATCTGAGGTCAAAAACCAGTACTTGCCATAGCGCATTTGGACAATGCTTTCTAAAAAGTAATATGTCTGTAGTTGAATGTTTTTTTTAATTTTTAAAACCGAAGCAAATGAAAATAGTATTAAATATATGCCTCCTATGCTTTGTAGCTATAGGTTTAAATGCACAATCTCTCGATAACAAGGTAAGAGAGAAAGTTGACCATAAAGAAGGATTGTTTTATGGCGAAGACGAGTCATTATTCACTGGTGAGATCATGTCTTATTATAACAATGGAAACAAGATTTTTCATTATGAAGTAAGTGAAGGAGTAAAAACAGGGAATGCTTTTACATATCATGTCAATGGTGAAATAAAAGAGAAGGGCAAGTACCTCAACAACAAGAAGCATGGTAAGTGGGTTACTCTGTGTGAAAATGGCAATATAATAGGTAAGATAGAATATCGCCACGGTCTTAAACATGGCAACTGGACTATCCTAGACGAGAAGGGTAAAAAAAGAATCCAAATGGTCTATGATAATGGTAAGAAAGTTGGAGATTGGAAATCTTGGGACGAGCAAGGTAAGCTAATCGCTGAAAAGAAATTTTAACCTACGCTCATTTTTACATTACTTTAAGAAGGTTTGATGATTTTTCATCAAACCTTTTTTTGTGTCAAAAAGTATAAACCAAAGAATGGACCGATTGCCAAAAACATAAAAGACCATAGATGCATATACGCTTGTAGATATGTAATGCTATAAATGCTAAGGATAGTGATAGAAAAGCCTATACAATTTACAATGGTTAAGGCAGTCCCTCTTTCCTTGGCAAGGCTACTTTGCGCTAGCAAACTTGAAAACAATGGGGAGTCTGCAATGACTACCGCAGACCAAAAGAATAAAAATAAAACATAAATGGCAGGGCTTGCATATAAGCAAAACAGAGGGAAGAGCAAGCAACAGCAGGCAGACATAAGTAAGGTGTAAAAGGCTGTTTTTCTAAGCCCAAAAGAGAGAGACAAAAAACCACCCCATACGCAGGATAATGCGCCTATACCTATGATGGCAAAAGATAGTAAAGAAAGGTTTGTAAAGAGATAATCATGTCTTTGCTGGTAGAGCATTAACATGCTAGGGACAAAAGCCCAAAAAGTATATAACTCCCACATATGACCAAAATAGCCATATGCAGCATTTCTAAAAGCTTTCTTGCGGAAGACGTTAAAAAGTAAACGAATGTCTATGCGTGAGAGAGGAGCAGTAACTTTTACCGTCGGGACACACAAGATAAGAAAACCGCCTAGCAAAGAGATAAGCGATGTAAGTACAAGTACAAGCTTCCAAGATACCCCTAATGCGAAGCCGTTGAGCATATGCGGGAAAGCAGTACCTAAGACCAACGCTCCCACTAGGAAGCCTAAATACTTACCTAAGCCTTTGCTAAAATGGCTCGCAGCGATTTTGATCCCTACAGGATAAATGCCTGCTAAAGACACACCTACAAAAAAGCGGATTGCTAACAGCGTACGAACAGTATTGAAATCAAAAAGCAAAAATGCATTTAAGATACTACCTACGAGGGCACATACAAAGAATACATGGGTAGCTTCAAAACGATCGGAGATATTCAAAAAGGCAAAAAGTAATGTGCCTACGATAAAACCTAGTTGTACTACAGAGGTAAGTGTAGATAAAAAGTCTGCCGATAATGAAAATACCTCTATCAAATCTGTGGCAATGCTATTGCCAGCAAACCAAAGCGATGTGCAGCAAAATTGACAAAAAACTATGAGGAAAAGGATTTTGTTTTGTTTGAGCATTGTCAAAACTAAGTACTAAAAATCAAAAAAAGATAAGTAGGCAAAAGTATTTTTATCCGCCTACTTATAGTAAAACTTTTTTCGGTGTCATCGCATGACTTGATTTTATTTGAACTATCCGTATCTCTATGCTAGTCTTTCTATTCTTTGAGTGTAACTCTATCTTTGGAGATAGAAAGTGACAACTTACGTATGTTTCCGTCTCCTTCTTTTATGGTCAGCTTACCTGTGCTGTTAGATGTCCAACTCATGTTTATATCAGCATCCGTCAAGTTATTAGAATATACTTCAAAAGATAAATTTTCATCTTTACCAAAGCCTTTTACATTCACATTGGTAAGGTAAGGGTCAAAGGCAGCTCGCTGAATGGCGGAGACATGTAGTGTTACTTTTTGATCTTTAGAAGTAAAAGTTTTTTCTACTTTTTTCTCAGAACATGAAAAGCTAGCGATAGCTAAGAAAGCAACGATAAATAGATTGTAACAGATTTTCATTTTTATTGAATTTTCAAGGAGTTAATACCTGTTAAAGATAGTGAAAAATATTTTATTTTTTTTCTTTTAAGAAGGTTTCTACCTCATCTTTGGTAGGCAAGGAAGCTAAAGTTCCTAAGCGAGATACAGAAATAGCGCCTGCTGCATTGGCATAACGAACGCTTTCTTCATAGCTTTCGCCTTCTACAAGTTTATGCACAAGGTTGCCACAAAAAGCATCTCCTGCTGCGGTAGTATCCAATACCTCTACCTTAAATCCTTCTATGTGTTTCTCCATATTTTGGTCAAAAAGGTAAGAACCATTTTTTCCTATATTAATGACACCTTTCTGAAAGCCTTTTTCTTTGAGTAATGTGACCACCTTAGGTAAGTTGGCTAAAACATCTGTTTCTTTTATTCCTGTGATAAGTTCCGCCTCTCTCTGATTGATTAATACTAAAGAAACTTTACTAAAGAGTGAAGGGGCTAAGTCTATGACAGGAGAAAAGTTTAGTAAGAGGGGGATTTGACGCTTTGCACAAAGCTCAATGACGTATTCTGCCGTTTTTTTTGGGATTTCTAATTGCAAAACAGCATAAGCGACATCCTCAAATATGTTGTCTTCAATGCTTTGAATATCCTCTACCGAAAGGTAGGCATTAGCTCCGGGCGCGATGCTTACCATATTTTCTCCCTCTTCGTTCACCATAATCATGGCTACTCCTGTAGAAACATCATCTTTATAAAAAATATGTCTTGTGTTTGCACCATACTCCAGCATTTTGAGTTGTAACTTATCTGCATAAATATCTGTGCCAAGCGCTCCAATAAAAATAGGTTTTCCGCCTGCCTTGCCGATGGCTACCGTATGGTTTACACCTGTGCCACCAGACATTTGACTGAAAACGCCATCACCTACCACGCCTTTTGCTTTGGGGAAACGACTAGACTTTATGATAAAGTCAACATTAGCTCCACCAAAGACAATGATTTTATTTTGCATATTTTTAAAACTTATAATTAAAGCTATTGATCAATTAGTGTGAGAGCTATGAAGCTTGTAGATATAGCATGATTGAAACCTGTGGATCAATAAAATTATTTCAAAAGGTTTAAGTTACTCATTTTTTGAAAAACTACATAAGATTACAATTGTTTATTGTAAATGTTTGATCTACAATATGCTGTGTTTTTTCTAAGCACCCCTTTTTTCTTTTACTAATATTTTTGAAGAAATGAGTCCGTGAAAAAAATGCTTTACTTTTATAGTATGCAAAGAATGTTTAGCGAAATGGTTTAAGAAATGGGGTAACTTATGACGCTCTACATTGGTAAACAGACGAAAAAAAGCATACATCAGCTTTACAAAAACTTTTTGATACCACTGGTAATGTCCCCTATCTACAAAGTCGGCAAACAACCATAGCCCGTCGGTGGAAAGGGACATATTGATTTTTTGTATTAAACGATTGATTTTTTCTTCTTCAAATAAATCTAAAAAGAAAAAAGTAATCACGACATCATATTTTTTGTTGGGTACAAAATCATTGAAGTCTTTTTGAATGAACTGGACACGCTCTTGATGAAGACATCTTTTCTTGGCGATAGATATCATCTTAGGAGACAACTCTACATAGTCAACGATGTGGGGTTGGGCAATAGATAATAATTCGGGCAGTATCTTTCCTGTACCGCCACCCACAAAAAGAATGTTGGCATTTTGGGGCAGTTCTGATAAAAAACACCGCTGAGCCTTTACAAGTTGGTGTCCAAATACAAGCCTTACCAAAGCATCATAGATGAAAGCAATATGATTATAATTATTTGTCAATAAACAATAAGAGAAAAGGAAAGCTATACGCCAAGTCAATAAAAAGACGATAACGCTCGTGCCTAGCAAAAAAAGACCGCTTGTAATAAATAAAGAGATAGCTTATTTGTATTAACAAAAAAGCAAAGACGATCGTTGGAGCGAGGTAAAAGAGGGTGATAAAACATAGGCTTAAGCCAAGTATAAAAAGGAAAAAGATACGTTTTTCAAGTTTTTTTGTACCAAGTCTGATGGCAATAGAGTTTGTACCTTGTGCGATGTCTGCTGCCACATCAAAAAAAGAAAGCAAGAAGATATTGAGAAAGGCAGTAGTCAAAATCAGGCATAGGACAGATAGTTCTTCTATACCAAAGTGATCTATCATATACACTACCGAAGATACAGATACACCTAAAGTATATACCAAGCCGATGACCCATTCTTTGGGGTAAAAAAACTGTTTTTTATTAGCTAAGCTATTGCACCAAAGATGCAGGGCTGCGGCGATAAAGGTGATGGCTGCTACAAAAAGAATGGTCAAATCGACCCAAAATAAAAAGCTTAATAGGGTGATGCATACGATGGAAGAGCATACGATAAGTGTCTTGCGATACCGCTGGTGAAACCAATAGCGCTGCCCTACTATCGTAATGGCGCTACGCACATCCATTAAATGATCTATCGTATAGATGAGCCAAACAACCAAAAACAAGCCTGTGCCATGTAACCAGTCAAAAGGTACAGCAAAGTGATAACTCCATACTAGTGTCATTGCCAAAGCTCCTAGAGCAACATCTATACTCAATATATTGATGAGTTTTATCAAGGGTAGAAGGAATTAATTCTTATAGAAGGCTTTGCAAAACCATCTTTTGCACTTATTCTGCGTTATACAATATTTTAAAATCCTCATTTACAATCAGTAAACTGCGGTGTTAAACTATTGAAAGCCTTGACTAAGCATAAAACCTTAGTCATGCAAAGCCTTCTTACAGTCAAATACCAAAACTACTCATTAAAAGTGTAAACCTCTTTAATGAGGTGAACTAAAATCACTCGTTTTTTAAACTACAATTATTTTTGTTTGCTTACTTATAGTAGATAAGAAGCTAGTTTACATTAAAATTCGAATATTCGGGTTTTTACAAAAGTCTGCATTAAGTACAAGGTACAAAGTACGAAGTACAAAGAATGTTTTCTTTTAAGTTGTTTGAGTACTTAAAAGTCAGTACACTATCTTTTTATAAATGCTTTCCTTATCGTGGTACTTGGTACTTTTTACTTCGTACTATTCAGCAGTAATTTAGTTTTTGCTTTACTATAGTTCTTTTTTTATTGATTACTCTTAAAGGTGAAATTCACAAGTAAATATAGTTATTTAGAATAAAATTTCATTATATTTGAATCTGAGCTTATGCTCATTAAGTGGCACGATTCCATTCCACGAAAGTGGGATGAACTTAATGATAATAAAAAAAGGTAAAAATGAAATACATGATGATTATACTGTCTGTCATGTTACACGCAAGTGTAACGCTAGGGCAGGAGCTAGGTTCAGATACTATATTTTTCGCTAACGATAGTTATAGTGTTGAGAATAGTGAATTGGATAAAATTAAGGCTATTCCATTCACTAAGATTCGCTTAGAAGGTAGAGCAGATAACAGTGGTAGGCATGACTATAATTTAGGTCTTTCAAAACAGCGTATCAATTCAGTAATGCAATTACTCCTAGACAAAGGACATCAATTAGATCACATCAGCTATGACTATTTGGGAGATGCTAAACCTATTGGAAAGTCTAGTGCTATTTCATGGAAACAAAAAAAACGCTGCGTCATCATTTTTTATGAATTAGAAAAGGACAGCATAGTTACTACATCACAAGCACTATATGAAGGTGTAGGCAAACAAAAAAAATACAGTTTTATAAATAAGCAAGGAATAAGCTTTACGCTAGACAATGGGGTAGAAGTAAGCATTCCTGCTAATACCTTTCGTGCCCTTTCTACCGATACCATAGCGTTTAGCATTACTTCTTATATGACAAAATCCGATTTTATTTTGGCTGGTTTGCACTCGATGGCTGGCGAAAACGTACTGGAAAGTGCGGGTATGTTTTTTCTAGAAGCAACTACTAATGGCAAAACAATAGATAAAACATTACAAAAACCGATCACTATCGAAGTCCCTAATAAAACGAACAAAGATGACTTTGAATTATTCTATGGGCAAGAAAGCTCCCCTCATGATGCCATACGCAATATTGACTGGGTACAAACTGGTTTCGATATGCCAAGCCAAATTAGCCCCCTTGAGGAGTCTGAAGCTATGTTATTTAGTATTCAAAAAAATCCAGTTTTAAATACGATCACGATGCGTACCACCCAACTAGATTGGATTAATTGCGATCGTTTTTATCGGGTCAAAAAAACAGAACCATTATTTGTAGATACAGACAAAGATGCTTCTGTATGTCTTGTTTTTTCAAAATTCAATGGTATTATGAGAGGATGGTATAAAGGTAAACAAGGTTTCTCATTTGGTAAAATTCCTACTAATGAACCATACACTATACTAGCGTACAAAAGTGTGGGCGAGGATGTGTTGTTTGCAGAAGGTTCAAGCTCGTCTCCCTCAACACTCGTATATAAGAAAATAACGAAAGAAGAATTTAAAACACTGATTGCTAAATAT
>WTJX01000027.1 GCA_011524675.1 Cytophagales bacterium | reverse complement strand
ATTTAGTGATAAGATATAGTTTTCCCCTTCAACTTTCATGATTTTTTTTAAAAGCTGTGGTTTATTTGCTAAGAAACGTTATTTGAATAGGCTTACTGCTTTATTTGGTACTACCATCCTCCGAATGTTGAAAGAGCGGAGACCCTCTTCGATTTTTAACCATAGCTAGTCAATTTAAGCTCGTTAGTTTGTCTTACCTCTCTCTGAGAAAGAGGAACATATCTCAATACAGCCGCCATATCTAAAAATAGTTGCTGAATGGAGACCTTGATGGCTTTTACCTTCTCTCTTATTTCCTTTCTTTTCAGGGTCAATTGTTCAAGCATATGACTGATTTGCAAGAGTTCATAGTAGATTTTCATTCGTTCAAAATCACGACGGACGTACTTGTGTTCTAGAGCTAGTTTGCTATTCTTCTGTGTATTGAAGCCTTCATTTTCTATCTTCCAACGTTGTCTTCCAGCTTCTACTAATTCAAAGACATTACTCTTTGATACTTTTAAATTGGTCAAATAAGTAAAGTGGTTTTCTTCTCTCCAGTCTTCACCTTCTTTTCGAATCTCTTCGGTAAAATCTATCCAATTGACTTTGTGCTTCTTGTATTCAATAGCCGTAATAAAGTTCGCTTTTTGTGCAATGAGTTCTTGAGTAGCTTCATTTTTGTAAGCCAATTGTTCTATTTCAAAACGATCTTGTTGAACACTTAGAATGGATTGTACATCCTGATAAATTTGTGGGATACAACCTTTCTTGAAGGTAAACAAGTAATTCCAACCATAGCTTTGACAAAGAGTAAATACAGGATCATTGGCATACAAGCCATCAGCCAACATAATGACGGGAAGACGTTTAAATTGATCTTTTACCTTTTGTGACAATCTTTTAAAAGCTTTCAACTCACAGTCTTGTTTATTTTTTGGACTAATGTCTTCTCCATTATGAAGCCATTCAGTAGCAATGGAAAGCGACCACCCACCCTTGCCCACAAGCTTAGCTTCTAACACCTGAGCATAATAGGTTTTTGTATCACCATTTACTTTGTAAGGACATCCTTCAAAAGGTTCATAGTCATAATGATAAAGACCTGTACCATCAAAGACAAGCAAAAAATGACCATTAAAACGTAGGTGATCCAATCTTTTCTTAGTAATGAGGTGTTTGATCATCTTCACTTTTAGCTCAGAGAGACATCTCTCTGAGAGCCTGCTAATCACTTTATCTAAATTATCTCCAATGGACAGCTTTACATCAAATAGTTTAAAAATGGTATCTGCCATATTTTGATTGACACTCAAATCAAACTGATTACGTGAGCCTGAACGAGTAAGAAAGATCAGTAGGTTACCAAATACAATTTCATACATCTCATATTCTTTTCGTTTACGGTAGTCGGGTAAGGCATTTAAATCTTCAAAAAAGGTAGGAAAATGATGTTTAATGGTAGCAGCTAAATCTAGCAAAAAGTCTTTTCCTGAATATTCATCTAGCCGTTCTCTACTTGCTTGAATCTTAAATTCTTCGGCTGCTAATCGGTCAGCTGAAAAGGTGCTTTTTTTAGTTGTATGCTATAGAGTAAAAAGTCAAGTTGACCGAGAGAATATAGCTGGGTAAATTCACTGAAAATTAGTAAATTAGAGTGTGAAGAGCAGCGAAAAAAGACAAGCTTTTTTCGCTGTGATGCGAGTGCATCGTTCTTCTTTTTTCAAACAACATTATTGTAATAATGCATACACAAAGATGGCGAAAGCCTTCAATGGCTTTGCTGTGCATGGTAGTGAAATTTTCCACATAGGAACTCTTCCGAGTTTGATAGACAGGTCTTTTATCCTAAATTAGCTCGAAAGTCATTTTTACATGAAAGTGCTAATACGCTCATTTTCAGTATGAAAAAATTACGGTCGGAAGTGCTGCATTTTTTACATTGTTTTTCATCATTAATTAATGTAATTTAGAATTCAAGATTCAATGTTTTTTTAATACCCCTTTTATGGATGTTCAGTTTATTCGTTCTTTTGGTAAATTAGGTCTATTGGCAAAACAAGCCATAGAAGGTTTTATGACAGGTTTACAT
>WTJX01000016.1 GCA_011524675.1 Cytophagales bacterium | reverse complement strand
GAATATTGGTGAGTTCTGTTTCAAATCTGAGACGAGAGATTCCTAATCCAGAAAGGAATAAAATAATAGTGAATAAAATCACACGGCAGGCCATCATGTTTTTGTAAGGGTTCAATGGTTTGGGATGGTTCCCAAGATGCAAGGGGGGTTCCAGATTAGGAAATCACTTTGCCAACGCAACTCAATTATACTAAGTATTGCTAAATAATCTGTTTCATTGCTTTATGTCTTTTAAGAACTTTCTCTTTGTTGTTACCATTTTTTTTCATGCCTTGAGCGTTGCCTTTGCAAACTCAGGAGTTGACCTCGCTCCTCTAGAAGCATGTTTGATTCAGAGAAATCAATACAGCTCGATTATTACAACAGTGAAGCAAGAAAAGGTTCTCCCTTCTTTATCTAAGCCTCTTGTCACGAAAGGTAAGCTTTGGCTCGTACCTCAATATGGTTTTAGGTGGGAGCAAGGAAAGCCAGTTAAGGATATTGCACTCTTTGATAGTAATCGAGTTTACCTTCTTAATGAAGACTCAAAGACCGCTGAACGTTATAAGCCGGGCAGTCGCGCAGTTAGACCTCTAATGTTATTGATGGGTATGGGAAAAGACGCGTCATATGAGGGGATTCTAGATAACTTTAAGCCGACTTATTCAGAGATCAAAGGATCGGTTTATACTGTATCCCTTCAACCTGATTCAGGAATAATGAAGCGAGCGTTGTCTCAGTTGACTCTATCCATTGATTTAAAGACGTGTTTTCCAAAAAAGATTATTTGGTTACAGAAAGACGGTGCGATTATTACTACTCATTTCGGGCGACCTCGATTCAATACAGGGATAGATACGCAGATGTTCCAATTTAATGAAGGGGCGTATGCCATAAAAGATTAGTCATCATTTTTTGATGAAGCCTCTTGAGTGGTCAAATTTTGATCACTGTTGGCTAGTAGTTTATCAACTGTAATGGATAAATACACAAAATCAACGGCCTCAAGAATATCAATTAGATGTTCTTGAGGCCGTTAACCAATATATTGTGATCTGAGAAGTTTTCCCAGAGAAGGGTCTTTTAGTTTACATTTACAGCTTCATGTCCAGATTCACCAGTTCTGATACGAATAGCCTCTTCAACAGGTGAGATGAAGACCTTTCCGTCTCCGATTTTACCAGAGCTTACACTGTCTACAATAGCTTTCGCAACGGTTTGCGCTTGGTCGTCTTGTACGACAATCTCTAGTTTGACTTTAGGGAGGAAGTCTACTGTATATTCGCTACCGCGATAAATTTCGGTGTGCCCTTTTTGTCTTCCAAAGCCTTTGACCTCAGTTACAGTCATTCCTTGGATGCCAATTTCAGCTAACGCTTCTTTAGCTTCTTCTAATTTGAATGGTTTTATGATGGCTTCTATTTTTTTCATATCAAATTCTTTCAGCACGCCTTGTGCCAATATTAAATATACAATATTAATTGGATAATTTTGTCAGGTATGGGATCTTGAGCGAAGATGAGTGTGATTCAAAGACTGGCTGACTTTTTGGAGCGTTTGAGTGAAGAGACTTTAGATGAGATAGATGTGTTGTATGCAACGGATCTAGAGTTTCAAGACCCTATTAATAAGGCTTCAAGCAGGGAGCATCTCAAAAGGATTGAGCAGGATTTGTTTAAGCAACTAAACGATGTGTCCTTTCAAGTGTCCTCAACTCAAGAGGGAGAGCATGAGGGTGTTGTGGTATGGGTTATGCACTACAAGTTTCGTATCTGGAGTCGGTCAATTAATGGGATTTCCCATGTTAGGTGGAATGAAAAGGACGAAATCATATTTCAACAGGACTATTGGGATGCTTCTTTTGGGGTGTATGGTGAATTTCCGCCTTTGGGGTGGATTATGAAAGTTATTAAACGATTTGTTTCTGTAAGGGCGTAAAAGGGTATTCTGATTTCTCAGTAAAGTGTAGCGTAGGATGTTCGTGTAATAGGGAGTGCTTCATGCTCGCATTAAAAACTATAAAAAACGATTCAGGCAAAGCGAAGAGGTTGGAAAATATCGTGGAAAGTTTGCAATTTTTTCGTGTGATATA
>WTJX01000160.1 GCA_011524675.1 Cytophagales bacterium | reverse complement strand
GTAAGATATGATGCATGAAAATACTTATGCTTCGTTAGACATAGTTGCTCTTTAGATAAAGGAAAAGAAAATCAAACATATCTTAAATAGATAAAGAGTTAAAAAAAGTATAAATTTGCTTTTTTATGAATTGACCTTACAACTATTTGTTTTGTAAAACGTTATATCATAGTACCAAAAGAAACTTATACAAAGATTTTTATTGTTATAAACAATAAAAAGTGTGATCTCACGTAAATTAGATGGACGTATGAAAATAAACAAAATTCTGATACCAGTCTTACTTTTATTGAATTCATTGGCTTATGCGTCAGATGCATCAAAGTTGATACCTGTAAAAGTAGATAACAAATGGGGCTACATTAATGCTAGTGGTAAGTTACTTATACCTACCTCTTATGACTATGCTGGTCAGTTTGATAAGTATGGTTTTGCAATTGTAAAAACAGGAACAAAATATGGACTTATAAACAAGTACAATAAAAAAATAATCAAAGAGGAGTATGACCATATAGAAGTAGTAGATAAAAATAAACTCCTTGTAAAAAAAGGTAGATACTATGGCGTGATCAACTTAGTCAAAGACACTCCCATTGATATACTGTATGATGAAATATCAACTTTCGAGAACGGTTTTTTGAAAATTCGTAAAGATTCACTTTATGGTATAGTAGATACTGAAGGTAAGTTGGTTTCAGACGCATTATTCTCAGATATCAAATTAGTCAATAATTTTTTTATTTGTAGTAAAGAAGAGAAATTTGGTGCATTTAACCTCAAAGGTGATGAGATATTAGAACCTATATATGCAGATGTAGTAGCAACCAATACAGTACTCTTCTTGATAGACGAAAAAGGGTTGTGGGGCGGAGTAAATATCAACGGAGATAATATAATCCCCAAAATATATGACCAACTTCAACTTATTACAACCAATCTAGTCAAAACTACCCAAGGGAACAATTATGGCTTAATATCGGCAAGCACTGGAAAGCAAATTTTTGATTCAAAGCTTAGGGAAGTGTTTTCTGTTAGTGAAGATGTAGTTGTAGCTAATGAAGCTGGTTACTATACTCTCCATAATGCGCAAGGAAAACGATTGACAAATAAAAGATATAAAGACATAAAAACCCTTAACAGTTCATTGATTAGTGTTTCTACAGATGGTGTAAAGTGGGGGTTGGTAGATGATACAGGGTATGAGTTCCTGCCAGAAAGTTACGAGCATGTTGGATTTTATGACTATAATATGCTAAAACTGATTAAAAATGGAGAGGTTAGTAAAAAGGGTATCCCTGAGAAATACTTTTCAAAACCAGAAGATGAAGGTGTGAAAGTTGATAATATAGATGCATATGATATGTTTAATCATGATAAACTTGAAGTTGCATCCGAAGTTGACCCTGCTTTGGCAAAACGTTTTGGTTGGTTTCAGTATGGTAAACAAAAGTTATGGGGGCTAAGAAGCAAGTCTGGGGATGTTCTCATTAGACCAGTGTTCGCATCGATCAAAATATTTGAAGAATTAAGCCTTACCAAAGTAGAGTTGCCATATCCCTCTAATGAGATAAAAGAAAATAATTATATTTCAAAAGTAGATGGTGAGGCTAAGTTTTCTGTTAAGTCAAAATATGGTGTGTTTGACCACAGTAAAAATAAAATACTTATACCTGTCAAATATTGGAGTTTGAATGTTGAAGACTTTAGAAAAGGTGAATATGCAAGAGCTATTTATGAAAAGGGCTATTTCTGCTTGATTAATAAGCAAGCGGAAATTATCTTTTCAAAGATAATAAAAGACCAATTTGGTAAAAAAGTCAAAAAATCTATTTCATATGTAGGTGACTTTGTGGACGGTTATGCTGCCATCAATTATGATGGTAAAGTCAATGTAACAGATGAATATACAGACAATCTCATAGGTCCTTTTTCAAAAGTTTTTTCGGGTACCAACACATTGATAAACGAGCCTTTCAAAAACGTAGAAGTAACAGGTGGTCATTGGGGATTTATTGGTCGTAATGGTGAGGAAGTGATAAAGCCAAAGTTTGAGAAAGCAGCAGATGTATTGAAT
>WTJX01000477.1 GCA_011524675.1 Cytophagales bacterium | reverse complement strand
CTTTAAAACTTTGGTCTTCATCTCCTAAGAAGTAATGTAAGTCGGGCAGTTTTTCTTTGCTTTCGATTGCCGTTTTGTATGCTTGCACAACTTTTACTACTACGGGGTCTTTGAAGTCGATCTCTTCAATCTCTTCAATGATATGCTGTGCTAGTAAGATATCATTTTCTAGCTCAAAACTACCATAGTTGAGCAGCAACCTTGCTAGGGATCGTTCTTGTTTTTCTACTACTTGTATGACTGGAGGAAGCTCTGGAGCTGTATCTTCGCCATAGTCTTGATACATTTCTGCATCATATTCTTCTACTTGTGGCTCTTGACCGTAATAATCTTCGTCTGCCAAAGGTGGCACTACGCCACTGTCTGGTGGTAATGGAGGGAAGCTAGTGTCTTGGGTAGGCGGTTTGGGCTTAGGTTTAGGTTTGTACTTTGCTTTTTCTTTTTGTTTCTGCCTTTTTAGGACGATTTTATTGTACTCACTAATCAATACTTGCTCGTCTATAGAAAGTAGGTTTGAGCAGTGTTGAAAGAATACTTGTCGCTGTATGGCATTGGGTACTTTGGAGATACTTTCTACTACTTGCGTGATGACTTCTGCCTTTTTGATGGGGTCGCCTTTGGCATCTTCTAAAAACAGCTGTGTCTTGAAGGTGATGAAGTCTGTCTTTTTCTCTTCTAAGTATTGCTTGAAGGCATCTGCTCCTATGCTTTTGACATAACTATCAGGGTCTTCCCCTTCGGGGAATACTACTGCCTGCACCTTCATGCCTTGCTCTAGGATCATGTCTATCCCACGCATAGAAGCCTTTATCCCTGCGCTATCACCATCATAGAGTACGGTCATGGTATCGGCAAAGCGTTTTACTTGTCGTATCTGTCCTTCTGTAAGGGATGTACCAGAGGAGGCTACTACATTGGTGATCCCTGCTTGGTGCAATGACACTACGTCTGTGTACCCTTCTACCAAGTAACAATTTTCTTCTTGTCGTATGCTTTGCTTTGCTTGATACAAGCCATATAACACATCACTTTTGTGATATACTATTGTCTCTGGTGAGTTGACATACTTTGGAAGATTTTTGTCTTTTTTGAGTGTTCTCGCTCCAAAGGCAATGACTTTACCAGAAGTATTGTGAATAGGGAAAATGACTCTTCCTCTAAAGCGGTCGTATTTTTTACCTCCTTCTTTAAAAATCGTTAACCCTGATTTGTCGAGCAGTTCTTCTGAATATTGTTTTTGTATGGCTTCTTTGGTGAAGGCATCCCACACATCTAAACTATAACCTAGTTCAAACTTCTTGATGATGGTTTCTTGAAAGCCCCTTTCTTTGAAGTATGACAAGCCTATGGCTTTGCCTTCTTCGTGCTGAAATAATAGGTTGGCATAATACTCTTTGGCATAGTTGAGTATGATGAGCAAACTTTCTTTCTCTGTTTTGGCAAGTATTTGTTCTTGTGTCTCCTCTTCCTCTTGTATTTCTATGCCATATTTTCCAGCCAAATAACGCAGTGCCTCTACGTAGTTCATTCCTTCGGCTTCGATAAGGAATGTGATAGCATCACCTCCTTTGCCTGTGCTAAAGTCTTTAAAGATTTGTTTGGCAGGGGACACAAAGAATGAAGGTGTCTTTTCTTGTTTGAAGGGGCTAAAACCCTTGTAGCTAGAACCTGATTTTTTGAGTTGCACAAAATCATCTACCACTTCCACCACATCCATGGCTTCTTTTATCTTCTCTATCGTTTCTTTTGGAATCAATGCTGCGTTTTTTTAATACAAAAGTAAGAAAAGCTAGATTAGAAAATGACAAAATTCACGATTAGACAATCGACTATTTTAAATATTTAAGCATAAAGACATACCCCGCTAGATTCCATTCCACGAAAGTGGCGCAGTTTAATTAATAATGAATGAGGGCGGAAGCGTTAAGAAAATAGACCTTAGTCTATTTTCAGCGACGAGCCAGTATGCGGGAGGGAATTAATAATGAAGGGTTCACAGTGATTAGTGTTTAATGATTAGAGATTAATTCTACTTTACGAAGTTAGGGCGTTTCCCTTCGGGTCGGGCTATCCGCTG
>WTJX01000452.1:537-2086 GCA_011524675.1 Cytophagales bacterium | reverse complement strand
CATACAATAGTAAGCTTAAGTATGTGTTGCTATTTTGATCTGAACTGAAAATACTCGTTTTGTAACCTATGATTATTTTTGTCGGCCTACTTCTTTTCAATTTTTCATCATTTTTTTAAGCTACTATCTTAAAAGGCATGATTATAGTAGTAGTAAAGAAGGCTTGTTGGAGGACTTTACAAAACTCTATGCCATGCTTTGTTTTCTCATTTCATGTTCAATATTAGCGTTTAGGCTAATCGAAGTTTAGGTAAGTTATTCTAACAAAAAAGACAAACAGTAAGCTAGAAGACACAAGTTTTCAAGGAAAATGATAAATTAAAAAGATGTTCTCTCAAAAGCTTTTTTCTATTAAAACTAAGGTCTAGCCTCAGAAAGTTAAAAGGTTTAGCTACTGAAAACGTTTAGCGAACAGTCAAGAAACAACAGGTGGTTTACTAAACGCATACTAGAAGAAGGCTTATCAAAACTATTTTTTGTACTTATTCAGCCTTATACAAAGTTTTGAAAGCCTTGGCTAAGCGTAAAACCTTGGTTATGCAAAGCTTTCTAGAACTAGAAAAGATATTAGTATTCTCGTTTTTTGTTTCAGGATAAAAAGTTTACTTTTCATTTGATTTCTTAGTTGAAGATGAGGTTATGAAAAGAAAATAATGTAGAGAGAAAAAAAACAGGGTTCAAAATCATTAAAATTATGTGAATTGTTTATCGTTGGTTATAAATTTTAATGATAGTTTTGATTTTTATCTGTTTTTTATTTGTTTTAATCTTTTTTTAGACGTGATACTTGTGTGATTGTGAGGGGTGATATCATGTTATTTTTCTTTTATTTAAAAAGACATATGAATATAAACCAAAGTAAACCACTACCATTGTTAGAAGAAATTGTAAGTTGCCTTGAAACAAATAAACACTTATTGAATGGAGATACCGTTACATTAGAAAATCACAAAGCTCACCTTAAAGCGCTTATTTCTGAGATCAAAAAAGAGGAAGAACATCATTTTATGTCAAAGACAGTGCGCCAAATCACTAACTGTAGGCTTAAATTTGAGATTTCTAAAGATATTTCATCTATGGACAGGATGCTCGAAGCTTTTGCACAAGATATAAATGATGAAGACTTGCTAGAAGACGCAAATTCTAATCATTTAGATTATATGATGTTAGAGAGTGATGCGTTTGAAAATAAAGCATGTAGTCGTATTGCTTTACTTCAAAAGTATGCTTCACAACTCAAAACATATGGACTCCAAGTAGAGCAATTGGCAGTATTAAGAGAAAAAATCACACTACACAATAATGAAGAGCAAAGCCTAAAGAACGAATTGTCATCCCAGTTTTATTCAACTAAAGAAAAAGAAACATATGTGTTGATTAAAAAAATAGACCCTATAGTTGCGAAGTTTAAGACTACACATACGGCATTTCATAACTCATATTTTTGTATAAGAGAAAAGTATGTGTGATGTTGAAGTTTTTTTTATAAATAAATATCGATGTTTGAAAAAGGATCATCGCTAAAGGATCAAATCTTCGGGAAAGATTT
>WTJX01000452.1:0-527 GCA_011524675.1 Cytophagales bacterium | reverse complement strand
AAGAAGTAATCCCCAGGCTAGATCAGCATGTCTTTTATAGTCAGTGTGTGCAAGACTTTGAGCCTTTAAGTCTTAGTGAACGTATGACGCAAGGAGCGAAGGTGTTGGGTAGGTACCTGACCAATGATTTTGAAAAAAATATCTTTATCATCAAACAAATAGCTCCAAAGCTCTACCAAGGTTTTGCAGGAATCATACTGCCAGAATATATACGGCAAGAAGGGTTGCCACATTTTGAGCAATCCATGCAAGCGATGAAGTATCTTACTCCCTTCTCATCATCAGAACTTGCTGTACGCCCATTCATTAAGAAGTACCAAGAAAAAGTGTTTGAATTATTTTACGATTGGGTAGAAGATCCCAATGAGCATGTGCGTAGGTGGTGTAGTGAAGGCACACGTAGCAGGTTACCGTGGGCAATGCGCTTAGATATTTGCATACAGCATCCCCAGCTAAGTACTCCCATTTTACAAAAAATACAAGCAGACGATTCACTTTATGTGCGTAAGTCGGTAGCTAATCATCTC
>WTJX01000231.1 GCA_011524675.1 Cytophagales bacterium | reverse complement strand
CGCTTGTATTATTGATGGAGTAAGACTTCACCAAGGAAAAAGATTTGTATTCGCTCATAATGATATAGAAGGTTGCGAAAAGCAACTCGAAAGAGCTACAAAATTAGCCGAAGAAACAGGCGGTGGTATTTTGGTCATCACCGAAGGAGTATTTGGAATGTCGGGTAACCAAGGAGACTTAAAAGGAATAGCCAAACTAAAAGAAAAGTTTAGCTTTAGGCTCATGGTAGATGACGCACACGGTTTCGGTACTATGGGAAAAACAGGTGCTGGTACTGGTGAAGAACAAGGCGTACAAGATAAAATAGATATTTACTTTTCTACTTTTGCCAAATCAATGGCTGGAATAGGAGCTTTTATCTCTGCCGATAAGTTTGTTATTGACTTCCTACGTTATAATACTAGATCTCAAATCTTTGCCAAATCTTTGCCTATGCCTTTTGTAGAAGGCATGAGAAAACGTTTGGAAATGATACGAAACTCTACTGAGCAAAAAGATAAACTTTGGGAAGTAGTAAACGCATTACAATCAGGGTTAAAAGAAAAAGGGTTTAACATTGGTACAACCAAATCTCCTGTAACACCTGTGATCTTACAAGGAACACCAGAAGAAGCAGGAAGACTAACACTAGACTTGAGAGAAAACCATGGCTTGTTTTGCTCTATAGTAGTATATCCTGTAGTACCAAAAGGTGTAGTGATGTTACGTTTGATCCCTACAGCTATGCACTCACTAGAGGATGTTAAATTCACCATCAATTGTTTTGAAAATATATCTCAAAAACTCAAAGATGGGGTCTATAATGTTGATGAACAGCTAATTAGTGTTCCAAAATAAGATAAATATCATATTAATATTTGTGAGTCATGAGATATTCACTAAATTAGTGTGCTTTTAAAAATTAGTAATTACTAAACAGTTAAAAATGAAAAGATTTGAAGAAGTTAGAGATTTGATTTTGTCTCTTGAGGATGATTTCTTAAAGTTTTACGATAAAGAAAACCAAGCAGCTGGTACAAGAGTGAGAAAAGGTATGCAGGAACTTAAAAATATTGCTCAAGACATTCGTAAAGAAGTACAAGACATTAAGAATAGCCAACAAGCATAAGCTTGTTTCACTTAAGACATGTTTACCTTTTTTCTTTATTAGTCAAAAACATAAACATGTACTTACCTTAATCAATGATAAAAAAGGAAGCCTCCTCAAAAAGGCTTCCTTTTTTTATGATACAAAGCCTTCTACTATACAAAAGCCCAATAAGGAATTAGATATAGTCTTGACAGTTGCTCTCTGATTTTAGTATATTTACGACCGATTTATGATACAGCAACTCTATATACAAAACTATGCCTTAATTAGTAATTTGGACATACAGCCCTCTGCTAATTTTAATATCATCACAGGTGAAACAGGTGCAGGAAAATCTATCCTATTAGGTGCTGTAGGGCTATTGCTCGGCAACAGAGCAGACACAAAAGTCTTATTTAATACTGATGAAAAATGTGTGGTTGAGGCACATTTCAACATTCAAAGATATGGGCTAGCTCCCTTCTTTGAAGAAAAAGACCTCGACTACGATGATATTACTTCTATCCGAAGAGAAATAACACCCTCAGGTAAGTCAAGAGCCTTTGTCAATGACACTCCTATACAGTTGACCATTTTGAAAGAATTGGGACAACAGCTCGTAGATATTCACTCACAACATGAGACACTCCTCCTAGGCAAAGAAAGCTTTCAATTAAAATTAATCGATGCTTTTGTAGAAAACAAAGAACTACTACCTACCTATCAAAAAGCATATAAAGCATATCAAAAGGTTGAAAAAGAATACCTATCCTTAGCGGAGCAAGCTAGTGAACTCAAAGAAAAACTAGATTACAATAGCTTTCTACTCAAAGAACTAGAAGAGCTAGCGCTAGAAGACGGAGAGCAAGAAAGGCTAGAAGCTGTAAATAAGAAAATAGAAAGTTCGGAGCAGATAAAAACACAATTGTCTTTGACATATCAGTCTTTGGCAGAACAAGAACCTTCTCTACTTGATGGGCTGTACGATGTAAGTAATGCTATAGGGCAAATAGTAACATATGCTGAT
>WTJX01000586.1 GCA_011524675.1 Cytophagales bacterium | reverse complement strand
GTTTTCCCTTCATCAAAATGAAAGCTCTTTGGGTTTCCAGAAAAAATCTTTTTCACCCGTATTTTCAGATATCAATGCCCAGTCATCAAAGTCAAAGTTTATTTTCATGACGCCACAAGTAGGAAAACCGCCAATATCAGCATAAGTCAAATACTCAGCAATATATGTTACTGCCATATTGTGACACACCAGCATGACACTATCGTATTTATTATCAAAGGCATTGACTATCTGCAACAATTCTCTTACAGAAGCCTCATAAATATTTTCTATAAATACAATATGTCCCGTATTCATAGCCATCTGCTCACAAAGTAAATCTGCCGTTTGCTTTGTTCTAGTAGCAGGGCTAGAGACGATCAGCTGAGGTATTTCTTCCTTTTCTTTGAGTTTCATCCCCATTTTAGGAGCATTTTGAAGCCCTCTAGCGTTCAATGGTCTATCTATATCCTTAAGCGAAAGATCGCCCCAATCAGATTTTGCATGTCTTACAAGATATAATGTTTTCATCTTTATATAAACTATTTTTTGAGGTAAATATTGTATGTAATAAAGCTAAATTACATCTTTAGTGTTCAGAGCTTACAAAGTAAGATTAATATTTAAGTTTTACGACAAAAAGCTTGTAAAAGAATTATCTATGATAGGACAAACATCTCCCTTGGCAGAGCGTCTGCGCCCAAACTCTTTGGACGACTTTATAGGACAACAACATTTAGTAGGAAAAGAAGGCATTCTACGTAAAATGATTAAAAGTGGTAGAGTCCCCTCTATGATCTTATGGGGACCTCCTGGAGTTGGTAAAACTACTCTTGCCAACATCATTGCAAACCAGCTAAAAGTAAAGTTTTTTGTACTCAATGCCGTTAGCTCAGGAGTAAAAGAAGTACGAGCTATTTTTGAGCAAGCAAGGCTATATACCAACCCTATCTTATTCATTGATGAAATTCACCGTTTCAGCAAGTCTCAACAAGACTCCTTACTACAAGCGGTAGAAAAAGGCAGGGTAACCCTTATAGGAGCTACTACAGAAAACCCTTCCTTTGAAGTAAACTCTGCACTCATTTCTCGCTGTCAAGTATATCTATTGAAAGCTTTTTCAGAAACGGAACTAAGAGAGATGGTAGATAAAGCCATCCAGCAAGACAGTTTATTCAAGGATAAAAAAATACAACTCAAAGAAACAGAAAGCTTATTTCGCTTTTCTGGGGGAGATGGGCGTAGGATACTCAACCTCTTGCAACTGATTGTAGAAGGCAGTAACCAACAAAACATCATCATCACCAATGAGCTAGTACAGTCTGTTGCTACACACAAAGCCGCTCTCTATGATAAGAATGGAGATCACCACTATGATGTCATTTCTGCCTTCATCAAATCCATGAGGGGCAGTGATCCCAATGCAGCCGTATATTGGTTAGCAAGAATGGTAGAAGCAGGCGAAGACGCAAAATTTATTGCAAGACGTATGCTTATTTTAGCCTCAGAAGACATTGGAAATGCAAACCCTACCGCTTTGGTATTGGCAACGAACTGTTTTCAAGCAGTCAACGTAATAGGCTATCCCGAAGCAGAAATCATCCTTTCTCAGACCGCTACCTACTTGGCTAGTTCACCTAAAAGCAATGCTTCGTATGAAGCCATAAAGCAGGCAAAAAGCATTGTAAAGCAAAAAGGAGATCTAGCAGTCCCCCTACACCTTAGGGGTGCTTATACAAAGCTAAACAAAGAGCTAGGTTATGGCAAGGGGTATCAATACAGTCATAACTATGAAGGAAACTTCTCCAAACAAGAATACTTACCAAACGAAATCAAAGGGCTTACCTTATACAAGCCTGGTAGAAATGCAAGAGAAGAAGAAATGAGAAAAAGACTCAAAAGCTTATGGCAAGAGAAATATGGATATTAACCTTTTCAATAGGACGAAACAGTTAAAAAAATGAAGAAGGCTTTCAGTGGTTAGTGATTAACGATTAGTGTTTAGTTGAATTATGAGTGATGGGTTATGGGTTATGGGTTGAGGGTTTGAGGTTTTAAGACCTATTGACGTAAGGACGTAAGGACGTAAAGGCGTAAAGGCGTGAAGGCGTGAAGAGCTAGATTTTATTCCAAGAAAGTGGCTTTAGATTAATTAATAATGTATAATGAAGAATTAATAATGGGGAGTAGTGGGGATGGTGAGAGTTGAGCGTTATTGAAAAGTACAACGATTTACGATTGAACGATTGACTATTTACGATTTTTGAGACAAAAGAGCGTAAGGACGTATTGACATAGAGACGTAAAGACGTATTGACCTATACACATAAAGACTTAGGGACGTTATCATTCCACGGAAGTGGCTTTAGATTAATTAATAATGTATAATGAAGAATTAAATAAAAAACTTATGAACAAACTAACAGCTATCATTTTGAGTGCTATTCTTAGCGGAACATTTATCAGTTGCTCTCCCGCTGTAAAAAGATATTCAAGACCAAATACTAGAAATTATGCTTCCATA
Source organism: Cytophagales bacterium (assembly GCA_011524675.1). GTDB lineage: Bacteria > Bacteroidota > Bacteroidia > Cytophagales > JAAEPT01 > WTJX01. The sequence continues at coordinate 4,413 of WTJX01000586.1, read as the reverse complement.
AAGACAAACTACTTAGAACGAGATGAAGATAAAGTATTCGAGGAAAAAGTCATTCGCTCTGTATCTCTTAGATTATCGGTAAACATCATAGATACAGCCAATGCTCAACTCAAAGAAATAGCAAAGAAACACAAAGGCTATGCAAGTCAGATAGCTGGTTATTCGTCTATAGTAAGAGTAAAAAACGAAAATCTTGAAAAAGCAATCAAAGAAATAGGTGCTTTAGGAAAAATATATTCAAAAAGTATAGCTAACGATGTGTTTACTAAGATGGAAATAAAAACCCATAATATAAAACTCGAAAATGCCGAAAAATCTAGAGAACGATACTTAGAACTACTAACAAAAGCAGAAAATGTTGAAGACGTACAAAAAGTTGAAAAAGAATTGGAAAGATTGAGCGAAACAATAAATTCACTAATAAGATATATAGACAGCTCGAACCATTTGGCTGAATTCGCTACTATCACTGTTTATTGGAAAGAAAAGAAAAAGCCCGGTATCATTGGTTACATTTTTTTAGGTATATACCGTCCTGTGAAGTGGCTATTTGTTAGAAACTAAGAATGTGTTTCTTTAGATGTGTTTTTTTTTCTGTTCAAACAAAAAGTAATACAAAAGTGATCCTCCTAGTAAACTGGTGTCTTTGAGAAGGGAAACAAGCCTAAAATAACGTGTGGACTCATTAAAAAGCCCTGGGATATCTACCGTCAGAATAAAACTAAGTACAAATAGTGTAAGCAAAAAAGAGGCTAAACGTGGAATGACTTTGGCAGCAATGCTGAGACTAGCAGCAGTAAGGGCTACTCCCGAAAAATAGACCCAAAAGCTTCTATATGATAAGAAAGAGGGTACCATAGTTTCAAAAAAACTTGGAACTATAAAGTGCATGATCCCAAATAGTCCCAATGGAATAATGAATAAGTACCTTACTGCTTCTGCCTGCTTATGTGTAATATTGTTCAATGATATCTGTTTTATCTTGTATTTTCATTAAACAATAAAGAAAGATATAAAGTTTAGAACATCATTATTTTTTTTCTCTTTATACCCAAAATTTAAAGCATATTCTAATGCTAGTTTATTTTTTAGGGAACTTCATTTTGTACCTCATATCTATTTTTCCTTTGGATATGTTTTCCAATTTTCTTTTCAAAAGTCTTTTCTTGAGTGGAGGCAGATAGTCTGTAAAGAGTACTCCTTCTATATGGTCGTATTCATGCTGAATGATTCTAGCTTTCAGACCTTCGTAAGTTTCGGTATGTTCTTTCCAGTCTTGATCGAAATAACGTATAGTAAGCTGGTCAAATCTGTAAACATCTTCTCTTATGGAAGGTATGCTTAGACAGCCTTCTTCAAAGGCCCACTCATCACCTTGCTCATCTAGAATTTGTGGATTGATAAATACTTTTTTAAACTCTTTGTCTTGTTCGTCTTCATCATCTTCTAACAAAGGACCTCCATCTATGACAAATAAACGTAGGCTTTTGCCTATTTGTGGAGCTGCTAAACCTACACCTTGAGCATTATACATGGTTTCAAACATGTTTTCTATTAACTTCGGGATGCTATCATCGTCTTTTTGTATTTCCTTTCCTTCTTTTCTCAATACAGGATCGCCGTAGGCTACAATGGGCAGTATCATGCTTTCTTTGTTTTTATATATAATGGACAAAGGTAAGTTATTTCAGTCAAAAAAATGAAAGATAAATCGGTTAGTGTCTGTTGGATAAAATAGGTATTGAGTTTTAAAAGGTTTTGGAAGCTACAGTTTCCATACTCTTTTCGAGCTTAAATAGGTTTTGGATCATCTCGGAAAGTGTATCTTCTTCTCCTCTCTTGCAGGCGGATTTCAACTCCATGACAGGAAACTTAATGATCTTCTGAATCATATTTTCTGTAATCTCTTCTACCAAATGTTTTTCTTTGGCCGATATCTTAGGGCTAAACTTTGCAATTTCTGCCATTCTAATCTCGTTTAGACTAGACTTTAGTTGGTTGATGACTGGGTTTACTGTGATTTCTTCTGTCCATTTGCAGAAGTCTGCTATGGCAGCAGATATAATATTTTCTATGACAGGGATCGCTCCTTTTCTTTTTTCTTGTACCTTGTCTATGTCTTGTTGCAGATCGTCTATATCGAATAATTCTACCCCTGGTATTTGTTTTATAGCACTATCAATGCTGTTGGGTACAGATAAATCAATAAAAAATTTGAGTGCTATATCCATCTCTTGTAGCATATCCTTTTGGATGATGGCAGTATTGTGTTCTACTGTAGAGATTACGATTTGACTATGTTGGATTTCTTGGTTCAATCTGTCTAAACCTGCATACCTAAAACCACACTGCTTAGCTACTGCCTCTGCTTTTTCTACCGTTCTATTCAGAACAATAACATTATCAAAACCGTTTTGACTTAGATGCAAACATACATCTTTGCCTATGTCTCCGGCACCTACTACGGCTATTTGAGGTGTAATAAAGGTTTTTGACAGTTGATTTGTAAGGGAGAAACAAGCATACGAAGTAGATGCTGTACCTTCTTTGAAAGAGGTGGTTTGCACTACCTGTTTGTTGGTGTAAAAGATAGCATGTAACAAGCGATGCAAAAATATGGCTGCCGAGTTCTCTTCACAGCTTATTTGATAGGCTTTTTTGACTTGGGTAATGATCTGTAAATCCCCTAGTATTTGAGATTCTAAGCCAAGCGATACTCTAAAAAGATGCTCACACGCTTGGACACCGTATAAAGGAATACATTTGGCTAAGAGTTCTTCTGCGCTATGAGAGATTCCTTTGAAGGCTTTTAATAAAGAAACTAAAGAAGCATCTACATTTTCGTCATGCATATAATATAACTCAAACCTGTTGCAAGTGGCAATGAGCAGTACTTCTTTTATTCCCAACACATCATTGACATGATGTATAAAAAGTCGTGTTTCACTTTCATTTAAGTAAAACATACTTCTTTCGTCTAGTGAAGCGTGTTTATAAGATATGTATATACACCTAAAGTTTTCAAGCTTATTCATAAAAGCACACTATGTAATTATACTTAGTTTTCTTGATTTGTTTAATTATTGTAACCTAATTGAGAAAAATAGAGTAAACAAATAGATTTACACAAAATAATGAAAGTAAAACAAAACTTTAACTGCCATATCGCAGTTTTATACTTGTTTAAAAATACGATTTAATCATGCAAATAACATTTTTTAAACGAACATGCTTCCATACATTTGTAAGTATAAATACTTAAAAACAATCAATTAACTAATCCATTTATTATGTTCTTAAAAAAGTTATTCGGAGGAAAGTCAAAAGATGATAGTCCATTAAGCGCAGAAACTGTATCATTGGTACAAGAATCATTCAAGAAAGTAATTCCTATAGCAGACACTGCTGTAGATATCTTTTATACTAAGCTTTTTGAAATAGACCCTAAGTTAAAGGCAATATTTCCTGACAACGAAGAAGCTATGAAAGGACAGAAAAACAAATTGAGAGATATGTTAGTTGCAGCAGTAAACGGCTTGAGTGACATAGATGCTTTGATCCCTGTACTACAAGGTCTTGGTAAGAGACACGTAGATTACAAGGTGGAGCCAGCACACTATGACACTGTAGGTGCAGCTTTATTAGGTGCATTGGAAGCTGGTCTTGGTGATGACTTCACTCCTAAAGTAAAAGCTGCATGGACAGACACTTATGGTGTGATGGCAAGCGTAATGAAAGAAGCTGCTTATTAATATTTACCTATCAAGTCGCAAGGCTTGATTACTTTTTTTTATAAAAACCCTAAACTAAATAACGAATGAATATGATTAAAGTAAAAATCGCGAGCTGTATTGCAACAGCCGCTGTAGTATTATCTTCTTGTGGTGGAGTACCTACTGAAGGAGGAACAGAAGAAGCAAGTGCACCAAAAGTATGCTCTGTAGAGGAGGTATTGACTATGGTTGCCATGGAAAACAATGTTACAAGAACTACTTATACCAAAAGAATTGTAGGTGGTTTGAAGAAACAAGGCCTTAAGTTTGATGAAGATTGGAGAGATGACGAAGTAGAAGCAGGACCACTTCCAGCTTTATTCTTAAGAGGAATCTCAGCAAGTATCAGAAAAAGTGATGTGCCTTTAGGACTATACTTAGGTTCTGACTTCCCTATCAATGCTTCTAACAAGTTTGAAGGAAAGCAAGCTGAATTGTTCCAAAAAATCAAAGCTACAAAAGAGCCTGAATTCTTCTATGAAGAAGATGTGAAATTACATACGGCTATGTTTGCTGATGTTGCTAAAGCAGCTCCATGTGTAAGTTGTCATAACGATCACCCACAGACTTCTAAGAAAGACTGGAAACTTGATGATGTAATGGGTGCGACTACATGGCAGTATCCTTCTGATTCTTTGAC
>WTJX01000260.1 GCA_011524675.1 Cytophagales bacterium | reverse complement strand
TTGGATGGCTATAGTAAAGCAAAAACCGAATAGTACGAAGTATAAAGAGAAAATTAGTAGAAGGCTTTGCAAAACCTTAGTTATGCAAAGCCTTTTAGTATAAAAAAGATATGATGCTAATTTTTAGTGCTTAGATAGTTTATAAAGAAAGTCTGCATTGAGTACTTCGTACTCAATGCAGACTTTTATCTATTATTTCCCCTTCAACTCATTCATGTCTTTTAAGATTTGCGCAGCTTCCAGTAAATAGTAATCGTTCTTGAGTTTTTCAACGATTTCGGGATGTCCATAGAGGACAGAGCCGGTTACTTTATATCTCTTTGAAAAGATCTCTTGATAATCTTTTGTTAACTGAGATTGCTTAACTATCAATTCTTGATAAGCTTCCATTTTTAGCGGAATACGGAAGTCTTTCGCATAATGTCCAATAGTACGTGCCAGAGAATCTATTTTTTGGTATGTATCATCTGTTTCTATTCTTTGCTTGCTTAAGACGATCACTTTAGGATAGAGCGCCTCTTTTTCTTTATCTACATGGAAGTAAAGATTTCGTTTCTCATCTTTAGACATTTCATATTCTTTTAAAAGTGTATCAATAGGACATTCCTCATACGAAAGTTTATTATGCATAAACTTCATACCATGGTCTATATAACTTAGTTTATCTGGAAAAATAATATCGGGAACTACACCTACATTCTGTATAGACTTTCCATTAGCTCTAAAAGCCTTCAAAGAAGTAATCCTCATATTGTCATGAAAGGACTGCCCTACCCCCTTGCCGTAAGTAGTCTCAGCACCAAAAAGTAGCGCCTCTTTTGTATCTTGGAGAGCAGATGCCAAAATTTCTGAACATGAAGCACTAGACTTATTGGTCAGCAATACCACATTGCCATCAAAGTAAGTAGTGTTGTCTTTATCTTCATAGAAATAATGATTTTTATCTTTGGTTTTTGAGGCCGCTACAAAGCCATTATCAAAGAAAAAACCAGCAATATTTTTAGCCACACTGATAAGTCCACCTCCATTATTTCTTATATCAAAAATAAGGTTCTTTATGTTGGACTCTTTCAGTTTCTTCAATGCCATAAACACATGTTTATCCGCGCCATTATAAAAACTAGGAAGGTAAATGTAAGCGGTATTGACTTTGTTGATACTGAGTAGTGCCACATTGGTATATCCTTTACTTTCCCTTCTTGTAATAAGGTGTTTTTCAATGCTTCCATCTACTTTTCTGATGGTAATATTTACCTTAGAACTTTTGAGACCATACATGAGAGAATAAATGTCTAGCGTCCAAAGTCCTAGTACATCATATTCTGTTTCGCCTTCTTCTCCTATCCTAAGAATAATATCACCCTCTTCAATGTTACCATTAGTCCATGCCGCACCTCCAATTTTGATATGTCGTACGGTAGGGAAACCATTTTCCATTCTTAGTCCTATGCCCAAACTCCCTAAGTTCTCCGTAAATACATCCCTCAATTTTTCATTGCGCTTGAAGTAAATATTGGTGGGATAGCTATAGGGGCTATAAGTTCTTGTCAAAGAAAGTATGAGTGACTTGTTGGAGGATTCTTTGTCTAAGGTTCTAAACCTTTGAAACTGAAAAAAGTAATTTGCAAAAATCCTTTTTACAGCTTTCTTGATGAGCTTATCATCAGAGGTATTTGCATCCTCATTTCTCATCATGGTAACTTCCTGTAATAGCTGGTACTTTATCAAACGCTCCCAACGGATACGCATAGCAGCATCGTCTTTTGGGAAAGGCAGTCCACTTACATTCAGCTGTAAGGTGTCATTTTTTTGAAAGTCTATACGAGCATTTAGAATGCTTTTGACGACTTTGTTTGCATTCAAAATTCTTTTATTTAACATCTTCAACGCCTCTTTATTAAACTCAAAAGCGTTATAACTATTAGTGTCATGCAAAATATCGTAATACTTAGACTTCAATAGGGCTATATCACTTGCAAAGAAAAAATGCTTTCTAGGGTCTAAGTATTGTATATGTAGATCAAAAAAGTCGTGAGAAAAATCTTGATCTAACTTTTTGGGAGCATAGTGGTAATGATCTAATAGTTTTACATACTC
>WTJX01000597.1 GCA_011524675.1 Cytophagales bacterium | reverse complement strand
GGGTAGTAGGAGAGGTGTTGAAAGCGCTAGATCAAAATAAAATAAGCGAGAACACACTCGTCTTATTTTCTACAGATAATGGTTGTACACCTCATAGGTTCGATGATGCCATGCGTAAAGCAAAGCATTTTCCAAATGGCAATCTAAGAGGTGGAAAAGGTGATTTGTTCGATGGAGGGCACAGAGTACCTTTGGTCGTCAGATGGCCTGCCGTAGTGCCAGCTTCTAGCAAAACAGATCGCCTTACTTGTCTGACAGACTTTATTTCTACATGCTCTGAGATTGTAGAGCAAGACCTAGACCAAGCTTCAGGGGTAGATGGTGTGTCGTTTTTATCTACGCTCAAAAATCCCAAAGTCATAAGCAACAGAAAGGCAATCGTTCATCATTCATTTCATGGTAACTTTTCTATAAGAGAAGGCAACTGGAAGCTCAACCTACATGCTGGTTCTGGAGGTTTTACCAAGCTAAACGATAGAGAGAAAGCACTGGAAAAAGAAGGGAAACTACCCGATGTGCAGTTGTACGACCTTAGTAAAGATATAGGGGAGTTAAAGAATGTACAAGCACAACACCCTCAAAAAGTACAAGAGCTTACTCAATTGCTACAGTCCTATGTAGAGAAAGGAAGAAGCAATCAAGGCGAACCTCAACAAAATGATAGACAGGTTAATATTTTTGATGTACAGTAAAACTGTTAAAGGTGAAAAGTTGAACGTTAAACGTTGGCTACCGACTAGATACTTTTAAACACAATCCTCTATGTTGAATGTCAAAGGTCAAATGTGGCATTAATACCGACAGAAGATGAAAGGCTTAAAATGCTTAAAGAAACCTCAGAAGATTCACCTTACAAAGAGTTCTTTTGATAGAATGCTTTCATAACGAATACTTTTTTCGCCTTACGTTTTGTAAGGGTAACTAGAGTCGAGGTGTTATCCTATAGGTTGAAAAATCCTGAAAAAAAAACGACTATATACGACCTTATGCTTTGCATAGCCTTAGCTATGCAAAGCATTTTTCATCTTAGTACTACTTATTTTTTGAGAAACTTGCGTTGTTGCGTTTTTCCATTTTTATCTTTCATAATAAATGAATAAGCGCCAGCTTTCAAATGTGAGACATCTATGCCATTGGCTAGATCAGATATATCCATGACATGTTGACCTTGCGCTGTATAGATAGAGCCAGAAACTGCCTCTGCATCGCCAGAAATATTCAAGGTACTGCTTACAGGATTAGGGTAGAGGGTAATACCGTTATTAGAAGAATTGCCTTGTATCACTTGTCTAGTGATCTGTTGTACTCCATTTTCGCTAGTTTCAAAATGAGCTAACTCTCTTTTACCACTGGTAGGGTAGTTTAAGTAAAGATACACGATTGGGACCCTCTTTTTACCTATGTTTTTAATTTCAATGATGATGTTTTCTTTGTTACCTACATTATTGACTAGATATTTTCTGTAATAATGCCCAAATGTTTCATAAGGTACTTCACTACCATCAATGGTGACTTTAAATGTTTTAGAAGCAGCCTTACCAAGTTTACTATCAAGTGTTTTTTTCGTATATGGATTTCCTGCTAAATATTCTAAGGATAATTTTAAAGGATGAGCCTCACTGATATTACCAGCAAAAATATTTGTGTTAAGCTCTATTTTTAATGACTCGTTAGGCATTAAACACTGTGTTAACCAAAACGTAGTAAATTCTTTCCATTGAGTACCATTCTTGTACTGATAAGTATCTGGGGTTGGAATACTTAAATCTAATATTTGATTTTCTTTTTCTCTTTCTGTAAAATTCATAAGTCTGCGCTTTACTTTACAAAGAGATTTAAACTTGTTGTAGTCGTTTATAATATTGTTATCAAGTACTTTTCCACTCTCTAAAGTAACTCTTTCATTCAGAAATGTATTATGTCGTCTTTCTTGAAAAAGAATTCTTTCTGAGGTTGCGTCACTAGAAGATTCTTTTTCCATATGTTCTTCATATATATCACTAGGTTTTTTCTTTAAAGATTTGTAAGTACTTACTCTGACATAAGGGATGGTATGTTCAGTAAACTCTATATTACGGAATTTCATGATGTTTTTGTTT
>WTJX01000098.1 GCA_011524675.1 Cytophagales bacterium | reverse complement strand
TGCATTAAGTACAAGGTACAAAGTACTAAGTACAAAGAATAATACCTTCTTTCTGGACTGTTATAGCATTAAAAAGAGCATACTATCTTTTTTTATACTTTCATATTCTTGGTACTTTGTACTATTCAACGGCAATTTAGTTTTTACTTTACTGTAAAAATAGCCTGATATTTATTGCAAAACACTAACTACTCATACCTATACAAACTATAAATAACTAAAGTCAAATCCCAAATAAAGATTTTAAGACAGCTACTTACCCTAAATACTCTTTTATATCCTCTTCAATAGCGAGCATACTTCTCGCTCCTGCCAATAGAGACTTCAACTCTTTTAACTCTTCCAAATAAAAAGCATAGTAACTCGCATTCATCGCTGGTTGTATGATGATTTTTCCACTTTTCAATTTTAGGTACTTCTCAGGACTCTTCAAGTCCAATAACTCTATAAATGAACAAAAGAAGTCAAATTCCTTTTGAGTAAAAAAAACAAGCATACTTACTAACTCTACATGATAATTAGTACTTGTAGCACAATATGCCACGCTTCCATGCTTGGTTACATAAAGTGTTTTGATTTTGCGGCAATTATTACAGTCTTTCATTTTATCCTTATTTAGATTTAATAAAAATAAATGAAAAAGAAATGAGATGCAAATTATAGTAGCGAATGTTTACAACAATTGTATTTTGACTACAACTTTAAAGCCTTATGCCTCCTCATACAGTTCTCCTCTATGTGGACGTAATATATCTCTCACGGCAGGCATATTATCTTTAGTAATTACTAAAAATGCAATGGTATAGACATCATTTATAGATTCAACACCTGTAATTTCTATAGCAAATTCATTTCTACTTTTCATAAATTCTTTAAGGTGTTTCTCGTGATGCTCAGCCATTTTCTGTGCATCACCTCCCCTAAAGTCCCAAATAAGTTTTATTTTTTCCATATAGTTATATTAATCGCTAATTCATACTATTCTGCTATTCACAAAAGTCTGAATTAAGTACAAAAGATGGTTTTGTAAAGCCTTCTTATAAGCTGTCTAAACGTCATAAACTAGCACAATAAAAAAGCCTTAGGAAACAAATCCTAAGGCTTTTTAACGAATGAGTATGCTTGAAAAAACTGATTATTTGTATAAAGCAGCTTTCATAGCTTGTATAGTTCTTTTTGGAGATGGTAATATTTCTTCAATAAGCGTAGGGGCATATGGAAGAGGTACATCTATATTGTTTACTCTTTCTACAGGAGCATCCAAATAGTCAAAAGCATATTTTTGTATATGGTAAGTGATTTCAGAAGATACCGCAGCAAACGGCCATGCTTCTTCTACTACTACCAATCTGTTTGTTTTCTTTACAGAGTTTACTATAGTTTGATAATCTAAAGGCTTGATACTTCTTAAGTTGATGATCTCAACAGAAGAACCGTCTTTTTCAAGCTCTGCTGCAGCTTGGTGAGCTACTTTCATCATTTTACCAAATGAAACAAGCGTAATGTCGTTACCTTCTTTTACTACCTCTGCTTTACCTATAGGCAATAGATATTCACCTTCTGGCACTTGTCCTTTGTCTCCGTACATCAATTCTGATTCACAGAAAATAACAGGGTCATTGTCTCTGATAGCAGACTTTAAAAGTCCCTTAGCATCATAAGGATCAGAAGGGATCACTACTTTTAGTCCTGCACAGTTGGCATACCAGCTTTCAAAGTTTTGTGAGTGCTGTGAACTAAGCATTCCTGCATTACCAGTAGGTCCTCTAAATACAATTGGGCAACTGTATTGACCACCAGACATTGACTTCATTTTTGCAGCACCATTGATGATTTGGTCTATGGCTACCAATGAGAAGTTGAAAGTCATAAACTCTATGATAGGTCTAAGACCGTTCATACTCGCACCTATACCTATACCAGCAAAGCCAAGCTCTGCAATAGGAGTATCAATGACTCTCTCTGGTCCGAACTCATCAAGCATACCCAAACTTACTTTGTAAGCTCCGTTATACTCTGCTACTTCTTCACCCATCAAAAAGATTTTCTCATCTCTTCGCATTTCTTCGTTCATCGCTTCTCTCAAAGCTTCTCTAAAC
>WTJX01000316.1 GCA_011524675.1 Cytophagales bacterium | reverse complement strand
GTTTAACCTTACAGGTATTGGTGCTTGAAATTAGCTTTTATTCATAGATGGCTTGGCAAAACCATCTTTTCCACCTATTCAGCGTTATCCCTCCATTTACAGCTACTAAGCACAAAACTTTAGGTATACTAAATTCTCATTCTAAGGTGCCTTTTCTTCAAAGCATTAAAAAAATAAGCAAAGCTTATTGTAAATTTAACATTATGTTGTATATTAGCGATAGATAGATCGTAAAACAACTGAAATGGACACGGTATAGCTATCAATTAAAGAAACATAAACTCAAATACTTCATATATGCAATCGAACATCATAGAAACAACAACAAATTATTTTACAGACATCCCTAAGATCAAATACGAGGGTGCAGGATCGAGAAACCCTTTTGCTTTCAAACATTATAATCCAGAAGAATATATAGGAGGAAAGAGCATGAGAGAGCATTTGCGTTTTGCAGTGTCTTACTGGCATACGATGCGTGGTGCTGGTGCTGATCCTTTTGGTGAAGGCACTGCTTCAATGCCTTGGGACGATCACTCAAACTCTGTAGAGAATGCTCAAAAAAGAGCAAGAGTGTTTTTTGAGTTTTTAGAAAAAATAGACGCTGATTATTATTGTTTTCATGATAGAGATATAGCACCAGAGCTAAATGACTTGGCTGCCTCTAACAAAGCGTTGGATGCTGTAGTAGCGACCTTGAAGGAGGAGCAAGCAAGAACGGGCAAAAAACTACTTTGGGGTACTGCTTGTCTCTTTACGCATAAAAGATATATGCACGGTGCGGGTACTTCTTGTAGTGCTGATGCCTTTGCTTATGGTGCATCGCAAGTGAAGAAGGCGATGGAAGTTACGCATGAGCTAGGTGGTGAAGGTTATGTATTCTGGGGTGGAAGAGAAGGTTATAGCACCTTACTGAATACGGACATGAAGCGCGAGCTAGACCACTTGGCTAAGTTGCTCCATATGGCGGTTGACTATAAGAAAGAAATCGGTTTTGAAGGTCAGTTTTATATTGAGCCAAAGCCAAAAGAGCCTACAACACATCAGTATGATACTGACTCGGCTACTTGCTTGAACTTTTTGAGAGAGTATGATTTATTAGATCATTTCAAATTAAATATTGAAACTAACCATGCTACTTTGGCTGGTCATACGATGCAGCACGAATTGAGAGTAGCAGCTAGTGCTAATGCTTTGGGTTCTATTGATGCAAACACTGGTGATCCTTTATTGGGTTGGGATACAGATCAGTTCCCTACAGATATTTACTTGACTACGCATACCATGCTTGAAGTGTTGAGAATGGGCGGTTTGACTACTGGTGGACTAAACTTTGATGCGAAGAAGAGAAGAGAATCGTTTGAGCCTGTAGATCTTTTCCATGCACACATTGGCGGTATGGATGCTTTCGCTAGAGGATTGAAAATAGCGCATGCTATCCTTGAAGACGGTAGATTAGCTGACTTTGTAAAGAACAGATACAGCACGTGGGATAGTGGCATCGGTCAAAAAATAGAGGCTGGCACGGTTTCTTTTGCTGACTTAGAAAAATATACGCTTGAAAAAGGTGAAGTAAAACTAGAGAGCGGAAGACAAGAAATGCTTGAAAACCTAATTAACGAGTACATTTAATTTATTCGTAACATAAAGCATATTTTATACTAGAGGATTTAAGACATGATCCCCACACGGTGGGAGCGAAAAAAACTAAGGTTAAGGTAGCTCTCACCACTTAGGGCATGGTTAAAACACAAAATCTGATTTTAAACACATGACTTTTTTGTCTTTTACCCTACTGTCTTACATCTCTTCTAGTATTTTTTATGTAAAGCTAAAAGCTTTAACTACTAAATGTGTTTAGTAATAAATCAAAAAATCTAAAACACAACAGTTGGTAAACCAAAATGGATACCAACGAATAGCTAATTGCTAAAAACTCCCAAAATTAGAAAGTGGTACTATACCCAACACTTTCACAAAACTTTATTGCTTTCTTCTTTATCTAAAAAGTAGAGCAGATTCCCTATATCAAATATAAAAAATATGAGTTACTACCTAGGGCTTGACATTGGTACTTCTTCTACCAAGGCTATCCTTATAGATGCACAAGGAAACATCATCGCCAATGTTACCTCCCACTATGATTTTCAGACACCTAAGCCTCTATGGGCTGAAAGTAATCCCTCAGATTGGTGGGATGCGACCAAAGACTGTATAGCACAAATCTTAAAAGAGAATAGTGCAGAGGATATCAAAGGCATTGGCTTAACGGGACAAATGCACGGCTTGGTAGTTTTAGACAAAGAGGGTGAAGTAATACGCCCTTGCATGATGTGGAATGACCAACGTACACAGGAACAATGTGATGAAGTATATGCTACTATTGGAAAAGAAGAATACATCAAAATCACTGGTAATCAAGTGCTTACTGGGTTTACTGTTCCAAAGCTACTATGGTTGAGGAAATATGAGCCTGAAAACTATGCTAAAATAGACAAGATCCTTTTACCAAAGGACTATATACGCTATAAACTGAGTGGCACTTACTCTAGTGATGTATCTGACGCTTCTGGCACGGGACTGTTAGAGGTAAAAGAAAGGAAATGGTCAAACGTATTGTTAGAGAAGCTAGATATTCCTGCAACTGTATTACCTTCGTTGTATGAATCTGTGGAGATTAGTGCTCATGTATCTGCTAGCGCAGCACAAGAAACATCTTTGCTTGAGGAAACACCTATCACAGCAGGTGCTGGCGATCAAGCAGCTCAGGCTGTGGGTTGTGGTATATCCAAAGAAGGAATTATCTCGGCTACTTTTGGTACTTCTGGGGTAGTGTTTGCCCATTCCAAAGACTATACATCTTTGGAAGATGGTAGCCTGCATTCTTTTTGTAGCGCAGTACCTGGGGAGTGGCATTTGATGGGCGTGATGCTCTCGGCAGCAGGTTCTTTCCAATGGTACAAAGATCAGTTGGGTTATGAGGAAAGTGAAAAGGAAGAGAAAGAGGGAATCAATGCCTTTACTTCTCTATTAGAAAATGCTGAGCAAACACCTGTAGGTTCAGAGGGTTTGTTTTTCTTGCCTTATTTGTCTGGCGAAAGAACGCCTTATGCAGACCCTTTGGTAAGGGCTTCGTTTATAGGGTTGACACAAAAACATACAAAAGCACATATGACGAGAGCTGTAGTGGAAGGAATCACTTATGGTATGAAAGATTTATTGGCACTAGTAAATAAGGCTGGCGTAAACTCTAACGTGGTCATTGCTTCTGGCGGTGGTACAAAGAGTGATTTTTGGCTACAGATGATGGCAGATATTTTTGAAGCACAAATAAAAACGGTAAATGCTTCTGAAGGCGCTGCCTTTGGTGCAGCATTGCTTGCTACGGTAGGTACTAAGGTATATGATACTGTTGAGCAGGCATGTCAGGCAGTCATTAAAGAAACAAAATCTGTCAATACTTCTCCATATGCTTTCTTTTATAAAAATCAACATGCCTTGTATCAAAAGCTCTACCCTGCGCTCAAAGATCACTATGAAAGGATTAATGAATAAGAGGGTAAGATTTTAAGACGATAAGACCTTAAGACTATTAGATAAACACTAAAACGAGCACGCTAAAGGTGAAAGATTAAACGTGAAACGTTGAAAGTCATTGTTTTTTTTTCAGAAGGCAATGACTAAAAACACTCAAAGCTCATAGCGCAAAGCTTTTTCAACTTGAACACTTGAATACACAAACACTCAAATACATTTATACTTATGAAAAAGAATACTTCTCTTTATACCATTTTTATTTCTTTGGTGGCAACCATAGGAGGTCTATTATTTGGTTTTGACAGTGGTGTCATCAATGGAACGGTTAAAGGACTTGAAAGTGCTTTTCAGCTTGATGAAGCCGGCATAGCAAACTCAGTAGCAAGTATGCTCTTAGGTTGTGCTGTTGGAGCTTTACTTACAGGTAATATTGCTGATAAGTTTGGTAGAAAACCCATAATGATTATTACAGCTATTGGTTTTACTATAAGTGCATGGGGTTCTGGTATAGCAACCTCATCTTTCGAATTCATAGTTTATAGGATACTTGGCGGTGTTTCTGTAGGTGCTGCTAGTGTACTGGCTCCTACTTACATCAGCGAGGTAGCTCCTAAAGAAATAAGAGGGCGGCTAGCCTCTCTACAGCAGCTCGCTATTGTAACAGGCATATTTTTAGCCTTTTTATGCAATTATCTTATAGAAGGTCAATCAGGAGGAGTAACTACCCAATGGTTGCTTAACTTTCAAGCTTGGAGATGGATGTTTTGGGTAGAAATTTCCCCCGCAATTATTTTCTTTCTTGCAGCTATTTTCATTCCAGAATCTCCAAGATACCTCGTTATCGTTGGCAAAATTGATCTAGCAAAAAAAGTATTAAAGAAAATATCTAATGTAAATGTAGATCAATTAGTTAAGGAAATTCAAGCATCAGTATTGAAAGATAGAAAACCTAAAATCACAGACTTATACGATAAGGTAAATAAAAGAATACATCCTATCTTATGGGCAGGAATAGGGTTATCTGTTTTCCAACAATTTGTAGGGATAAACGTCATATTCTATTATGGTTCGGTACTATGGGAATCAGTAGGCTTTGGAGAGAGTGAATCCTTGCAGATAAACGTTATCGGAGGAGCAGTAAACATACTTTCTACTGTTCTTGCTATTTTCTTAATTGATAAAACAGGAAGAAAACCTCTTTTGTTTACAGGAAGTATTATCATGGCAATAGCTCTCTTGGTCATGGCTTTTATTTTTGGAGGCGCAACCTTTGACCCTAAGGCAGAAAAGCTAATATTAGACCATACAAGCGGTATCATAGCACTTATTGCTGCTAATGTATATGTATTTGCTTTTGGTTTTTCTTGGGGACCAGTGGTATGGGTGATGTTAGGGGAAATGTTCAACAATAAGATCAGAGGAGCGGCACTTTCGGTAGCAGCAGGAACACAGTGGTTTGCAAACTATCTCATCACAATAACTTTCCCTCTGTTAAAAGGAGTACTTGGGTGGACTTATTTCTTTTATGGTTCTTGTGCTTTGCTTAGTGCCTTGTTCGTCAAAAAGATATTAAAAGAAACCAAAGGTATCTCTTTAGAAGAGATGTAGTCCCTTTGTTGAAGCTTATTACTTCTACTTTACTAAGTTAGGGCGTTTCCCTTCGGGGCGGGCTATCCGCTGTATCTTTTTTGCCCTTTGAGGGGCAAAAAAGGATGCCGCTTCTATCCCTAACGCATAAAAACCTAAGGTTAATGTTAACTTCGTAAAGTAGAATTACTAAGCTAACACTATTTCATCTTATACTTTATCCCTTCCACTCCTTTTTACTAAAAGGTGATTGGAAACTACTCTTTTGAAGTAAACCTCCTTTGTAACTATTATACATTAGCATTTAGTCTATTTTAGTCATAACTTTGTAAGGCGTACAATATTTTATATCTTACGTCTTTTTACGCTAGCATTATCACATTTCTACCTTATGTACATTTCAGAAAATAATCGTATTGGCATCTCTGTAGATTGCTCTATATTTTCTCTTCAAGAGAAGAAGCTTCATGTATTATTATCTAAAAGAAAAGTTCTTAAAGATCAGTTTGAGTGGTCTC
Source organism: Cytophagales bacterium (assembly GCA_011524675.1). GTDB lineage: Bacteria > Bacteroidota > Bacteroidia > Cytophagales > JAAEPT01 > WTJX01. Next base: position 1,288 of record WTJX01000316.1, on the reverse strand, counting down.
TCCCTGGGGACTTCTTAAAAAGAGAAGAAAACTTAAGAGTTGCTGCAAAACGAATCTTGGAAGAAATGGGGGGTATCAAAGATGTATATACTGAGCAAGTGAAAACATTTGGAGACATTGATCGCTACCCTATAGAAAGAGTAGTTACCGTTTCTTACTATGCTTTAATTAACCCAGAAGAATATCAACAATTATCCTATCACTCTAGTGTAGAAGAAACAAAGTGGTTTCCTGTAAGGGAGTTACCTGCCTTGACCTTAGACCACAAAAAGATTTTGGAGACTTCGGTAAATACGCTAAAGAAGCGAATCAGAGTAGAGCCAATAGGGATCAAATTATTACCCAAAAAGTTTACCCTCACACAGTTACAACATCTTTATGAGGGCATCCTTGAACTACCTTTGGATGTACGAAACTTTAGAAAGAAAATCCTCAAACTTGATTTCTTAGAAAAACTAGACGAAAAAGAAGAAAATGTAGCGCACCGTAGAGCTAATTATTATTCTTTTGATGAAAATAAATATAATGACTTATTGAAAAATGGTTTTTATTTTGACGTCTAATACAACTGAAACTAGATTTCATTTTCTAGCAGAAAGCTTTGCAAAACCTTCTTTTGCAAAGCTTTTTACTAAAGTGTCGTCAACTCTTCTTTAAGCTTTAGCAAACCTACGCTACCTATCTCTTCTATCAAGTGCAAGTTTTCTTGTGGACTGATGCTGGGCATATTAGGGTCAATGACATAGATAGGTACTCCCTCAGGCGCATAGTCTATCAAGCCTGCAGCAGGATATACTTGTAGGGAAGTACCTACCACTACTAAGATATCCGCAGAGCGTACTTGCTCTACAGCAGCATCAATCATAGGAACGGCTTCACCAAACCAAACTATATGTGGGCGTAGTTGCGCTCCTTTTTCGCAGAGATCTCCGCTTTTAAGCTCCCATCCTTTCTCATCTACTTGATCTATATGATATATAAGTGAGTCGTCTATGGTACTGCGCACCAAAAAAAGCTCTCCATGTAAGTGCATAACAGCACTAGAACCTGCTCTCTCGTGTAAGTTGTCCACGTTTTGAGTGATGATCTGTACCTCAAACCCCTCTTCTAATTCAGCTAACACCTTATGTCCTGTATTAGGGTGTACTTCTTTGGCTTGTTTTCTTCTCTGGTTGTAAAACTCCAATACGAGTTCTTGGTTTGCTTTCCATCCTTGTGGAGTAGCCACTTGCATCACATCATGTCCTTCCCACAGTCCATCAGCATCTCTAAATGTTTTGATGCCACT
>WTJX01000623.1 GCA_011524675.1 Cytophagales bacterium | reverse complement strand
GGAAAAAGAGTGTTTAGTGGCTCAAGATATGGTTAAAAAATAAGCTAAGCTACTTTACTTACTTGAATAACTTCATTGATCGCTGGCATAATAATATAATCTGGTTTGAAATTTACCAACTCCATGACATTATCATCTTCTTCAAAATAATAAACTTCGTCATTCAAATACTCAGCATATTTACTTAATGATTCTTTCTCTTTTGAAAGTATAAATACTTTATTTTTCCTTGCCCCCATATATTTACTTGTTTTTATTTGCCTACCTAAAAAAGTGTTTGAAAACTACATCATATTCCTACCATAAAACACATAAAAAACCCACATGTTAAAATAATCAATAATGTAGTTATTAGTTATTTGACCTAGTTTAACAAAAACAATACCAATCACATAAAGCTTAGATGAAGTTGAACGTTAAAGGTTGAAAGTTGAAAGTTGAAAAGGTCAGCATCGTCAAAAAAAGTACTTAGTTAGGACATGATTAAAAACTCCACGCCCATAGCTCTTTGCGCAAGGCTTTTTCAACTTGAATACTTGAATACATAAACACTCGAACACTTAAATACTGGCTATCTGACAGAAAAAATCACTCCTATAGAAGAGATATCGTCTAAGACAGGTTTATATATTTCTGGGATAGTAGGTACTTGTACGCCTGTGAGTGTTAATTTTTGAGTAAGTAAAAGCTCTACCACCTTGCATATAGGGTAACCAACCGTTTTAGCCATAGAAGTAAGCATCGCATTATCTCCTTTTACAACCATAGAGATCGTTTTACTATGAGCTAGACTATCTATTTGATACATGATCTGATGCTGCATCACCACCATATCTTTGTCATCAGCTCTCAACTTCCACTTTTCTTCTAGTAACTTTTGAAGTATCTCCGCAGGGCATCCATGAGCAATATTCGTTTGTTGATGACTAAACAGCCCTAGCCAAGCTATTTTTTGTATGATAGGATGATCCAAACCCACCTTAGCAAAGCGAGCGACTTTTTCTTCAACAGTGAGCGTAGGACTAAAAGGTAAAAAAGCATTCAAAAATTCTCGATAAGAGACTTTTTCCATATTAGATAAAAAAAAGCGCGTACTCGTCAACCCTAAATTAACCAACACATTCCATGCTTCACAGAAACCAGACTTCCGTAGTGTCCCCCTTAGCAATGTAGGAATCTGTTCTAAACCGTATAGCTTCCTATAATGCAAAGAATCCCTATTAGCGTAAGCCTCATACTCACCATAATTTGGAATCTCCACTTTGTCCAAACGCGAAAAGATAGCGTGATAAGGAATAAATTTGTATTTATTATTTCTGATAAACCTAGCCCCCTCTGCACCAGCACGAACTATATTCTCGGGGTTCCACGTTATTTTATAATGCCAAGGATTATCATCCGACTCGGGAGCTACCACACCTCCTGTAAAAGACCTAAACGAAACGATCTGACCACCTTTGGCTCTAATATCGTCCAACTCTTTCATAGCAGACATATGGTCTAGCCCAGGGTCTAAGCCTGCCTCCATCAGTAATAAAACACCCGCTTCTTTTGCTTGCTGGTCTAAGTCTTGAATCTCTTTGGAAGTATAAGAAGCCGTAATCAAATGTTTTTGATGTGCAATACAGCATCTCGCAATGGTAGGATGCATGAGAGGAGGCAACATAGAGATCACGACATCATGTGTCGCAATAGTACTACTCAAAAGCAATTGATCGTCTATATGCAAATGCTGAGAAGATACATAACTAAGGTGTTCCGTCTTCTGAGCTAACAGCTTTTGGTCTTGATCTGCCAAGGTGATCTCTAGCGCATAGCTTGCTGCCAATTGATTCAAACTCTGAATCAGAGAAGTTACAGACCTACCAGCTCCAAGCACCAACACCCTTTTTATCATAACACTGCTAAAATTTATCAATAAGGAATTAGCAAAACTACTGTTTTTTTCATTTAAATTGGCATTTAGTCATGCGATGACACCGAAAAATGTCATGTTTCAGTTTTGATAATGGTGTAGGTGAAAAGTTGCACGTTAAACGTTGAAGGTTATCGCGCTTAGCTCACAAGGGAATGATTAAAAAAATACGCAAAGCCCGTAGCGCA